>DATIPQ010000062.1 GCA_035471785.1 Acidobacteriota bacterium | reverse complement strand
GAATCCAGCCTGGTGGAAATGGGCGTCGGAGGTTAGAGCCTGGGAGACCCCTTTCTCCTTCATGACGACAAAGCTCAGGCAATCAGTGAAGGACCAGCCCTTGTCCTCGTGTTTGAGCATGAAGTCCACTGCTTCATTGAACAGAGAAGCATCCGTCCAGGAGATCCGGCAGGCCTGCGAGGACAGGACGACATCGAAGAAAGTGGGCAGCAGATGGGAAAATCCGCGCCTCTTGAGCAAGGTGGCTGTTTCGTCAAGAACATGATCAGTCGTCAGCAGCCGGATCTGTTGCTGAGAGGCCCGTTGGAAGAAGGCACGTGCCTGCTGGTGGTGCGTGTCTTTCCTGACAAGCGAGGCATAGAAGCCGCTGGTATCGACAAAGACCTCAGCCATAGAGGATGTCGTCGATCTCCTGGTTGGTGAGGGATTCGCCCCCCTCAACCGCATGTTCGCAAAGGGCGTAGATGGGATCGCCCTTCAATTCTTCGCCCTCTGGTTGGATGGGCTCCAAGCGAGCTACGGGCGCACCCCGATAAGTCAGCACGAACGCCTCTCCACGACGAACGGATCGCAAGATCTCCGCCGCGGCGCGCCTGAATGCAACCATGGAAACCGACTTCATGGCGATAGTTTAACTTGAAGTTGAACTTCAAGTCAAAGACAAGTCTAAGGTCTTGTCAGACATTGAAGTGCTGACGTAAAATCCATCGCAACACGACTAATTGTGAAAACTTGAAATTGGAGGAGCAGGCGTGGGTTATCCGTCCAAACCAGGCTACGTGGCGCTCGATGAGGTCGAACACGGTGACTCGATGAAGGGGTTCGAGTTGATTTTAGCACTGGGGGAAGGCGCCATCAACAGGGCTTTAGAAAGCACCTTCAACTTTCTTTCTACCAAGAACGTGCGGAAGCACCACCGAATTCAATTGCCCGACCATGACTTCGAGGGCACCATGGCCGCCCCAAGGGTGAAGCTGGATGAGGTCATGGCGGACTCGGTATGGTTGATGGTGAATCTGGATAAGGCGAAATTCAAAGGGGGCATGCGCAGCGGCTGGTCGTTCGCCTACAAGATCAAGCTGCGCTCGCAGAGTCTAAGCCCGGAGCAAGTTGAAAAGCTGGAAGGCATCAGCGATGAGGTGCGTGAGATCCTGCGGCTGCGGGCAAAAGACCGCACCGCCACGGTGCGAAACGTCATGCTCGATTTCGAGCATTCCTCCACCTCGGCTTTCGACGCCGGACGCTCGAGCCACAGCGGCGCGACCCGCGAGGAACTAACCAAAATCGGGCTGCACCAGGCTTTTTCGCAGTATTTCAGCGCGCTGAGAAGCTGGGAGAACACCTACTCGCTTTCCTTCTTCGTGGAGGACATTGAACCGGCTCAACAGCGCCGGCAGCCCACCTTCGTGCCCGGCGCCGGAGTCTATTCCGTCCATCCGCCCAGCGGCGGCGGCAAAGCGGGCAGTCTGGACCTGCTCATGATGCGCCAGGGCCATAGCCAGCTTCCAGCAACCCGCAGCTTCGCCCACAGTTGGGCGGGCGATGGGCAAAGCGACGGCCGACTCGTCATCAGTTGGAGGCTTTTCCTGCAAGGCTGGCTGCTGCCGCAGGTCCGTAGCGCTTATGGATTAGGCACCCTTCCGTTTCGATACGTGGACCATTTCGGCACCCCTCGTTGGCGGGTCTACGACTTCGTGGACAAAGAAGAAGAAGAGTGGGTAGGCCTTGATCGCTTCGTCTGGAACAAGATCCATAGTTGGCAATTCTTCCTCGACACCGCCACCGAGCAAGGAGCCGACAAGATTACCAAAGCTATCGTCAAGCTGGAAGGCGAATGGATCGAACTGGTCGATCTCAAGCGTGAGGCGCTCGGGGGCGGACGCTGGTGGAGCCGTTGCGACCTGCCCCTGCCAGGGCGTATCGCCATCGCGGCGGGTTCGGACGGAAAGCTCTCTTTCAAAGCTGAGGTGGAGAAGCGCTATGCCCAGTGTACGGGAGAGAAAGCGTCCGATGCCATCGACATCTTCATCCGACTCGGAGGCAACGACATCAGCGACCGCCAGACGGCCGCCATGGACAATGCAGTGAGCTATCTGCGCTCGCTCTCGGACCGGGCCACCCTCCACCTCACCCAGCACCTTTCCCAGAGCTTCCTGCTGCCGGGAGGAGAGCAGTTTTTCTACAAGAATGCCCGTTTCGACGAGCATCAGAACCTGGTCTTCGACGTAACCATCAAGTCCCAGAACTAGCGAGGGCGCCATGGCTCAAAAACGCATCTCCATGACGGTCGACAGCGAACTGATGAAGAACTACACGGCCACCAGCGCCTTGTCCGGCCAGCGGGCCCTGCGAATGCTGCAAGACAAGCAGGGCAATCCTCTCATCTTCACGGTGGGCGGGAACGGCGAACTCAATCTGACCTTTCAGTCCGCCGGCTCCGCCAGCGGCTGGAAGCAGGTCGGCCTGTCCTCTTCGCTGGGCGGCAAGGTGGGCGCCTTCCAGGCCTCGCAACAGAAGGACGGCACCATCCGGCTGGCCGCTTCCATCTACAAGACAAAGGAAGCCGACCAGACTCTCTACTTGACCGAAGATCTGCCCAATGATCCCAAAGCGGCTTGGTTTTCGGGCAAGATCCGCTGGACGGCGCGTCCTTTCTCAGAGGGGACCGTAGGCGTCAACCAGATCTTGCTGGGGACCAACGACGACGGCCAGGGGGCGCCGCTGTGCGTGGTCAGCGTGCAGCGCGGCGAAAAGGTCGAATACTTCACCGTCAACGCCGACGTCAAAGACACCTCCTGGCTGTGGAATCCCTACCCGTTGCCTGAAAACGCCGTGGAGGCGCTGGACATGGCTCTGGGCAGCGTGCAGGGCACGCGAGGCGTCTACGGGCTCTACCGCACTGCAGCGGGATCGAGCCTGATCTTCACGTCCCTGCCCGACAGCCGCAGTCCGGGAACCACCAGCTACGATTTTCCCGTCCCTTCGGGAGCCGGCCTGACCTGCCTCCAGGCTCTACCCCCGCGCAGCTTTTTCGAAGAAGACGACGACGAGGACGACGAGTGGTTCAGCGGCGGGGATGAAGACCTTTCCTACGACCTCTACGCCGCCGGCCAGGGCGTCTATCTCTTCGCCGAATCGCGCACCGGCAAGGCACCCCAGGTCATCGCCTCGTCCCAGGAACTGGGGCGGGCCAAGGACATCCACGTAGAGCAAGACGAGCAGCACGTGGCCGTGTGGGTGCTGGAAGAGGAAACCCGCATCCTGCAATACCTGCTGGGCAGCCCGGGCGATGGGGAAATGGGCTGGACCGAACCGCTGCCCCTGCGCAGGGGCGTGACCCAAATGTCGGCCATCCGCAACCGGGGCAAGATCGCCAACGAACTGCTGCTGGCGGTCTCGGGCGACGACGAACTGATTCACCTGTGGCAGGACCCCATGACCACCACCTGGCAGGAGAGCAGCGTCCCGTTGGAGAACACTCGGGGAGCGGAGGAGTTCGAAGCCTACACAACCGTCATCCGCTTCCGCGACCAAGCGGGCATGCCGGTCCTCATGGGCAAGGTCAAGGTGACTGCCTCGGACTGGATTCGGGCTACCGTAAACGGCTCGACTTACAGCATCAATCCCGAAACCTGGGCCGAGGTGACGCCCGACGTGCAGGGAGGCATTACGGTCATCCAGAGAGCCGACAACATCCAGACACCTCTGCTTTACGTGGAAGCCGACTTTTTGCCTTCCAAGCTGTCGGTGAATCCGGCCCAGAAAATCTTCAAGGGCTTGTCGGCCGTGCGCAGCGGAGCCGATTTGAAGAAGGCCAAGGACCGCAACGGAAACCCCCTGCTTGGCAAGTCCTTCGACGACCAGACGCTCGACCAGTCGGCCAAGGCCCTTTCCCGGCTCAGCGACATGGGCTCGCAACTGGTACCGGCGGGAGTGGGATATCGGCCCGGCCAGCCGGTGCCCGCGGACGCCCTCGACTCGGGCTATGCCTGGAGCGTGCAGTTCGACGCGCAAGGGCGTCCCGGCTACAAGGCAGGACAAGGGGTACGGATTTCAGGCCAGACCAGGGGCAAGGCCCACTTCGGCGACTTCCTGGAGTCGCTGGCGCAGGGACTCAAGCGCGTGGGAGAAGTGGCCTTTCAGGTGCTTGTGGAAGGGGGAAAGAAACTATTGCAGGTGGTCTTCGAGGTGGCGGGCAAGATCTTCGAGTTCGTACTGCAATCCATCGGCCAGGTGCTGGAGGCCATGGCCTGGTTCCTGCGCGAGGTGCTGCACATCGACCTCAACGACATCCTGCGCTGGCTGGGGCAGCTCTTCAACTGGGATGAGATCAAGGCCACCCAGCAAGTCATGGTCGACATGGTCAACCGCGTGCTCGACTACGGGGCCGGCGGACTCGACCGTTTCAGCCACGACGTGGACCGCTTTTTCGAGCGCGTCATCAGCGACGTGAGAAACCTCAAGCCGGACGTCTTCCCCAAGCAGGTGCGCCAACTGCAAACCCGCTCGGTTCAGGCGGTCGCCGAAGGCCAGGTGCCCATGGGCAACTTCGGCCAGACGCCCATGGGAAGCTGGCCTCAGTATCAGGTGCTGCACGGAGGCTTCACCCAGTCAGGAGGCCCGCCGGCACCCGGCGGGGGCGACGCCATCATGGCCTTCTTCGAGAAGAGCCTGACCGGATTCGTCGCCATCGTCGACCAGACCATGCAGGAACTGGTCAGCGACGTAGCCTTCGCCTTTCAGGACGGAACCCTGACCCCCGAGCAGGTCCTGGCCGCCTTGGGCACTGACCTGCTGGTGGGTCTGCTGCGCTCGCTGCAGAACCTGGCTCGGGCCTTCCTGGAACTGCTGCGCGACCTGGTCAAGGCCATCAAGCAGGCCATCAACCAGCCGCTCGACATCCCCGTCATCAGCGCGCTCTATGAAGGCATCTACAGCCAGAGCGACGCGCTCAGCGCACCCTACGCCAAACTGAGCCTGCTCAACGCTCTGGCTTTCCTGGTGGCCATCCCCACCACCTGGATTTACAAGGCCGTTTACCAGGAGGCTCCCTTCGGCTCGGGCATCCAGCCGGGGCGCGAGGCCCAGTACGACCAACTTTTTCAAGCCCTGCCGGCGGTCGGATAGAGAGAGGAGCAAGCCCATGAAACCCAGCGATCTGGCGGAACTCTATGACGACTACGGAAGCATCGGCGGCGGCGTCTGCCTGCTGGTCGAAGCGATACTGGGTCTGGCCCAGGATGAGGAGTACAACTTCATCGGCCAATATCAGGGCGAACTCTCCAACGATCAACTGAGCAAGAACCTCAAGCTGGACACGGCCATCCTGGTGTTTTCGGTGATCCGGCTGGCCTTGACGATACCCGTGCCCGCCAAGCGCCGCGACGAAGCCACTCCCTTCCGCGTGGGCATCTGGGGAACCCAGGCCCTGAGCGCGGCCCGTCATGGGATCACGGTCTTCGCCCCCGCCCAATCGCAGGCCCAGGTGGCCAAGGTACTGGGAGCCGTGGGAATCGCGGAGGGACTGGCCCGCCTCGTCCTTCAGATCATCGTCGTCGGCTACAAGCTCGACACTTCGGACATCGAGGACGAGCACGAGAAGTCGAAGATCACCACTACCGAGATCCTGGTCCTGTTCGGCAGCATTCTCAGTTTCATCGGCGGCGCCTGCTCGGGCGCCTCCAAGCTCACTCCTGAACCCGAGAGCAAAGCTGTCCTCAAAGTGATCGGCGGAAGCGGCAACGCCCTCTCGGGCGTCCTCAGCGGTGTCAAGGGCGCCGTGGCAGGCATCGATTTCGCCGTCGACTTCTTGGCCGAGGGATAGAGGACGCCATGCGAGGGCTTCAGGACCCCCGCAAGGCGCTTGCCGGATCGGTCCGAATGAAGAGGGCCCCGGAGAACCCGGGGCCCGGAGGGTGATGGATGGCCGCGCCGCCGGGGAAGGCGGCGCGGCGGGGGGTTATTGACCGGTGATGGTGACCCGGTCGACGTACCAGCCCGGGAAGTCGTTGAATTGACCGTCCTCGGAATCGAAGATGAAGCGCACCCGGAATTGGGTCGAGGACCCCACCGAGAAGGACTCGGTGATGAATCCGGACGGTTCGGCGGTGGCCGAATCGATGGTGCGGATGGTGGACCAGGAAGATCCGCCGTTGGTGCTGACCTGGATGGTCATGACGTCGAATCCGCCTCCCGAGAAGTTCTCGGTGTCCCAGAAGTGGAGCACGTCGAGGGTGACGGAACCGAAACCGGAGGTGTCGATGACCGGCGAAGTGGCCGTTCCGACCGCCGTTCCCACGTCATAGTCGCAGTTGGGGGAAGAGCGGCTGAAAGACAGCGTGGTGTTGCCGTCAGAGGCGCTCACGCAGTCGCTGGCCAGTCGCCACAGGTCGGTCGAACCGCTGGTCTTGGTCCAGCCGGGTGCTCCTGTTTCGAAGCTGTCGTCGAAGAGGGTGGTGGGCCCGCCGGGGCCTCCGCCGTCCTCGAAGACGCGCACGCAGCGGAAACGCCCTTCATTGTTGAGCGTTCCCGAGTCCTTGTCGTTGGTAAAGACCATGCGCATGCTGGGGTTGGTGTAGAACTGACCGACCGGGATGGTGAAGGTCTGGAAGGATCCGTTGCCCGAATACTGGGGAGTCCAGGTAATCCTTCCGCCGCCGGTCCAGTTCTGGAAGCCCCAGAACATGAAGTGGCGGGCGTCGTTGTTGAGGGTGTTGTCCTCATCGAAGCCGATGGCGTGGATCTCGCCCTCGGAGCTGCTGGCGAACTCGAACTCGATCACCGTGTTGGAGGTGACGTTGAAGCTGGAGAGCGAGCGCCGCCAGGTGTTGCCGGTCAAGACCAGCGTATCTCCTCCGTCGGCGACCTGCACGTTGGCCGAGACGTCCTGGTTGGAGTAGGACTCGGTGCCGAAGGAGTTGAAGTCGATGGCGTCAGCCGGACAACTGGAGGGCGGCGGAGGCGGCGGAGGATCGTTGTCGCAGGCGCTGGGAACGGCGAAGCTGTTGGTGGCGTTGCGGGAATTGGGTCCGCCGGAAGTGGCGTTGACGCCCAACCCGCGCTCGGCGAAGGCTTCCCAGATGTCGCATACGTCCTCGCCGTTGAAGTTGGCCTGGGCGGCTTGCAGGATGCCGTCGCGGGCGTCGGTGAAGGTGGGCGAGCACTGGGTGAACTTGAGTCCCTCGTTGACATAGAGCATGGCGCGGTGGTTTCCGGCGCCGCTGGGCGAGGAGAGGTCCTCCACGAACCCGTGCTTGTCGACCAGCCGCCAGTACATCTCCCAAAGGGTGACGGCCCACACTTCGCCCACTCCGTGAGGCACGGCCAGTCCGGAGATGTCGGAGTAGACCAGGTCGTTGATGGAGTTGTCGGTGCTGTAGCGCTGGGTGCGGATTCCCGCACCCGAGGGCGACTGTCCCAGGGCGTAGGTTCCGATGCCGCGTCCGGTGGCGCCCACGTCGCCGCTTTCGGCGGTGTAGGCCAGTGCGAACCAGTCGCTCCAACCTTCGCCCGGCTGCTGGGTGTTGTTGAGGCAGGAGGAGTTGCCGGGTCCGCCCACCTGTCGGATGGAGATGCCGTGCCCGTACTCGTGCACGATGATGCCGTTGTCGAGGTCGCCGTCGCGGCGGGGATTGGTCTGCGTCCACTCGAACATCTGCATGCGGGGACGGTTGCCGTCGGTGGGGGTGAAGAAGTTGGCGTTGTTGGTTCCCCCGCCGTCCTGAGCCTCGGCGCGCACGTCGTCGCCGCCGGCGCCGCCGCGTCCGAAGGTGTTGACCTGGAAGTTTCCGGCCGGCTCAGTGAACCCGTACTTGTACTGGATGTCGTGAATATGGTTGTTCCAGTAGAAGAGGTTGGCAACGGCCGCCGGGGTGTAGCCTGAAGGCTGCAAGCCCAGGTTGAGGGAGAAGTCGCACACCAGACTGGTTCCGCAGGAAGGCTGGCTGCCGGGCGGCGAGTTGTTGGCGTCGCGGTCGTCGTAGGCGTGCACGTTGTTTCCGCGCATGATGGTGAAGCTGCTGGAGCCCGTATCGTGCCAATCCAAGGGAGAAGCGGTGGCGTCGGCGGGATCGACGACCAAGGTGCGTCCGCCGTGGCTGGGACTCTCGGTGGGCTCGGCATAAACACGGTAACTGTCGGCCACCACCTGGTCGAAGCGGGTCCAGACCTTGCCGTTGCGGGCGTCCACATTGAAGTCATAGGCGTGCTGCTCGTCGGTGGTCTGCACCATGAAGTTCCACACCAGCAGCGACTTGTTGTGACGTACCGGCAGGATCATCAGGCGGGCTTCGATGGGCTCGAGTGAAATGCCCGAGTGGTCGATCAGAGTGGCCTGCTCGACTCCCACGGGATCGGTCAAGGCCGTCACCGGAGCCGGCAAAGGCACCCCTGCATGCTCAAGCGCGCGCTCGACGGCTTCCTCGGCCGAGAGGCGCGGGTTGACGGAGTTGCGTCCCCGTTTGAACTCGGGCATGAAGCTGTTGTTGACGCTGATGACGCGATTGTCGCGGCTGACGTGAACCTGCAGTTGGCTGTTGTAGGCCGCCAATCCGTCGGCTTTCTGGCGAAAGTAGATGTGAGTCGTGCCCGTGACCTGAGAGCGTACCGTGTCGGTCGCCTCCAGCCCTTCCACATCCTCGGCATCCAGCCCCAGCGCATCGAGGTTGTTTTGGATGAAGTCGAGAGCCACCCTGGTGGGAGTCCCGGACTGCGGCGCGGTCAGGAACCCGCGGATGACATACAGACTCCTGGTGGCGCCGGTCTTCTCGTCGAAGCCAGCCCTGAGATGGGGATAGTTTTGCCGCATCCGCTCCAAGGCCGTCAGTTGAGAGGCCCGCGGCGATTTGCTGAAACCGGCGTTGTCATTGGGACGTTCGTCAAAGTTGCGGCCATTGCCTTGCTCTCCGCCGTTCCCCTGGGCCAGCGCGGGCACTGTCATCAGGATCAGGACAAGCGACAAGGCCGCCACTAGGCCGAATTTCAACAAAGTCCGGTGATTAAGAGGTGAAGTCTGAACAGACCCCTCCCCTTCTACAAGACGCAGCTTGCACATAGAAAAGTCCTCCTCAAATGGTTGTGAATACACTCTTTAGCTAAGCGAGCGTTAATGAGGCCAATGATAGCAGTTTTGCCTCGACTTCATGTCAAATTTCTTTGCTAAGCCATGGAACTCGCCCCGCAAAGACTGCCCGACTCCTTGATCAGACCTTGAAGAGTTCTTGCAGGAACCTCTATTCGCTTAGGTCAGCAACTAGTCCTGGAAAATACGACGCAGAATCAACAATTGGATTTGCTCAATAGCCCGAAGACTTGCAATGAATTCCGTCTGCCTGAATCTGTACCTGGGGAGCATTAAAGCGAATTAAGCTAGTGGCATCTTATTTGGAGGATTTGCATTAACTGCATTCGCTTTAAGACCACCTGGCCCTGAGAGCGGCGGGACGGCCCGCGCAGGCCGGAGTTGGAAGACGCCATGGGCGTCGATTTCCTAGGGCGGCGTATAACCGTTTTAGGCGTTTTTAGAGCGATCTAGCGGAGAGACTTCTGACAGCGGGGACAATAGTAGCCGCTGCGTCCGCCCAGTGATTTTTTGACGATTTCGTTTCCGCAGCGATGGCAGGGGCGGCCCTCGCGCTTATAGACGTAGCGCCGGTAGTCTTTGGCGGGACGTCCCTCTTCTTCCAGCTTGCGGGAGAGTTCGGGTTCGATAGTGCGGCCCTCGTGGAGGTAGGCGCGGCGGGGGACTTCAAGCAGCGCCTCGGCCAGTCTTTTCAACTGCTCGGCAGAACAATCGCTGGGACGCGTCTCAGGGTGAAGGCCGGCGGTAAAGCAGATCTCGGCACGCAGGTAGTTGCCGATTCCGGCCAGGAACCCCTGGTCGAGCAAGAGGGTCGCCAGGCTGCGGTTGCAGAAGCGGTCATCGCGGAGACGCTCCAGCACTTGCTTGCGGTTGAGCTTTCCCGCCAGCGGATCGGGACCCAGCTTGCTCAGATAGTCGTGCTCATCGAGCTCATCGTCGCGCAGCACTTCGATCTGGGAGGCGCTGTAGAGCAGGGCTGAACCATCGTCGTTGCGGATGGCGAGGCGCAGTTGGCGGTTGGTGTCGGGTTCGGCTCCCGCCGGACGCACGTACCACTTGCCGTAGAGCTGGTTGTGGGTGTAGATATTCCATCCGTCCTGGAAACGGATGAGCAGGGCCTTGCCGCGGGGTTCCACCGACTGCACCTCCAGCCCGCTCAGCTTGGGACCGTAGTCCTTGAGCTTGTCGAGTCCGAAAAAGACTTCCTGGGCGGGCCGGTGGCCGACGGCCTCCATGATGAGATCGGCATCGCGTTTGACTTCAGGTCCTTCCGGCATGGCGCGATTATACCCGCGCTTCCACCTGGGCGGTCACCCAGGACTTGGGAGGGAGTTGTGAAATCTGAAACCCAGGGTCAGAATTTATGACCGGCGGCGCTAGGGCAGGGGTTGCAGTTCGATGTCGAGGTGGATGGTCTTGTTGGGGATGACTTCCATGACGGTGTCGAAGGTCTGGAATCCCGGATACTCGATGCGCAGCTCGTGCTCGCCCTCCAGCACCATGTAGCGGTCGCGTTCCTGCTCGAAGTCTCGGGCGCTGCCGATCAGCTTGTCGTCGATGTAGACCAAGGCTTCGCGGGGACTGACGCGGAAGACGATGTTGGACGAGTTGGAATGGACGATTTCGCTGCGCAGGGGCGACTGGGTGTAGATGGTGTAAATGCCGTACTGGTCGGGATAGTAGAGGTCGTCCTCGTAGTAGCGCTCGTCGTAGTAATAGGAATCGCCGTAGTGACGACCTCGGTAACGGTCGTAACGGGACGAGTAGCGGCGGGGATAGTAACGGTCCGCATGGAGGCGGAAGGGCGGATAGTGGTTGGGATAGAGATAGAAATAATTGCGCGGAGGCAGGAAAAAATACCCCTGCTTGCCCGGCTTGCGGATGCGCTTCTGGGAGTGATGGTCCTGGGCCAGGGCCACTCCCGCCAGAGCCGTGCTGATGACCAAAGCGATGAGGATGGGGAGTATTCGTTTCATATCGATAGCCTCATTGTACAAGATGCGCTTATCCCCTTCCTGGGTTCAGGCTTGCCGGCAATGTCTCAATCCGAATCCTCATAGCGGCTGATGATGGCTTGGGCGTCCTGGCGGACTTTTTCCACAAACTCGGGCGGAGACAGAGGCTTGGCGTCGGGAGCGTACTGCAAGACCACCCTGGAAGGAAACTCGTAGGTTTCGCTGGAAAGGGTGAGCACGCCGCCTTCTCCCTCTTCCTCGTCGCGGATGGCCTCGCCCCATTCTTCGCGGGCCCAGTCGAGAATCCTTTCGGAGAGGTGGATCTCGACCTTGTGGCGTCCCATGGGCTTGAGGAAATCGGCCTTGTAGCGGTCGAGGTCGAAGTCCTCGGGCAAACGGAAGGTCTCGTCCGACAACTCGACGTCGAGTATGCGCTCGAATCGAAAGGTGCGGACGTCGCGGCGGTCCTGGGCGTAGCCGATCAGGTACCAGAAGCCGAGTTGCTGGTGCTTGATCAGGGTGTAGGGACGCACCACCCTCCAGGAGGTCTTGTCGCGGCCCAGCGTGTAGTACTTGATGCGGATTTTGCGGCGCTCCTTGACGGCCCGCGAGAGGGTCAGGAAGAGTTCCGAGACCGGGCGCCGCTCCATGCGGACGCGGTCTTCCAGGCGGGCCGAAGGATCGGCCGAGGCGGCGATGGCCCGTTCGATCTTGCCCCGCAGCGAGGTCACCGTTTCAGGGTCGACTTCGGGATCCAGCAGTTGCAGCGAGAGAGCCATGGCCATGGCCTCGGGACGGGTGAAACGGACCGGACGGTTGAGCATCTGGTCGAAGTCGATCCAGACCCGGTTGTCTTCGTCCACGAAGATGTCGACATAATCGTCGGGACGAAAAGGCGGCTTGCCGATCAGCAGCATGAAGTCGAATTCCCGTTCCAGTTGGCGTGCGCTGATGCCCACCGCCCGGGCCAGATCTTCCATCGGCACTCCCTCCTGGCCCTGGTGTTGAGACACGTAGGACATGATGAAGAGAATGCGGTTGATGCGCTCCGTGACGTTCATAACAGATGCTGCACTAGGGAGACGACTTGCCGGCGCACTTGGGGCGGATGCACCACCGTGACATCCGTCTTCTGGGACAGCAGCCAGCGGCAGAACCCTACCATGTAGGACACCCGCACCCGGAAAGTGTGCGGGTCCAACGGGGTGGCCGTCAAGAGTTGATGACGCAATTCGGGCAGGCGGTGGGGCTCCACGCGGATGGTCACTTCCACCGGCTCTTCGAAATCGAGCTCCCAGGGCTGCTTCTCATGGCGGGAAAGCGAGAACTCGGGAGGAATCCGGTAGTCGGGCGTCCCCGGACGGCGGGCATTCACTTCCAGCTTGCGGATGCGGGAGAGCACGAAGTTGCGCAGGTCCTGGCGCAACTCGTCCCAGGCCACCAAGGTCCACTTGCGCTCGGAAAAAATCAGTCCGTAGGGATGGACGGTGCGCCGGGTGACCTTCTGGGTCGAAAAGGCGCGGTACTCGATCTCGACCTTCTTGCGGCGGTCCAGGGCGTCCTGGATCTCCTGCACCCAACGGGCCCGCGACCTCACCGAGCGGGGATCTCCGGAGGTGATGTCGACTTCGCGCTGGGGCGGAGGAGTGGCCAGGTGGTGGTTGAGGCTGATGATCTTGTGGAGGGCGTTCTGCAACTGATCGCTGTAGGGGAAGCCCTCGTTTTCCAGAACGGCGTCGGCCGCCATCATGAGCAGCGAGCTTTCCTGGGGCGTGAACTCCATCTCGGGAAGGAAGAGCTTCTCCTTCTCGATCAAATAGCCTTCCTTGCGGTCGGCTCCGCTGTAGTAGTCGATGGGGATTCCCAGGCTGATCAGCTCGGCCTTGTCGCGCTCGAACTTCCTCTGATTGGATTCCTCCACCCCTTGGGCGTAGTCTTCCGGGAAGTGATTCTTGATCTGCTGCCAGGACACAGGTTCCCTGGCATTGAGCAGATAGGCAATCAAGTCGAGCAGCCGTTCGGTGCGGTTCACCGACAGAAGTGTAAGGAATCGGGGCGCACAGGGTCAATCCGCCACCTCTAGGAATCGACCGGAATTTTTGGCCGGACAACAAAAGGTTGGCTTACCGGATTGTCAGTCCGCACTGGGTTCGACAATAACAGGGGCTTGCCCGCGCGGCGCCTGGGAGCGGAGGCGCACCTCCTTCCATTCCACCCGTCCAGCCCGGACGGCGTCGCGGACGCGCCGCTCGCGGGTGGAGAGGGTGGAGCGTCCGCTCTTGACTTCCACCAGCACCACGCGGTCGCAGCGTTCCTCGCTGAGGCCCTGGAAAACCACGAAATCGACCGGAGAGCCGAGAAAGCGGGCGTCTTTGGGGAGAAACCCGAACTGGGGCAGAAAGGGCGCCAGATGCTCGGCCGCCTGCCCCCTCAGGACGGCCCCGCTGCGGGCCAGGGCGTCGCTGCGGATGCGCTCTTCGAATTCCCGCTTGTGGGCTTGCAGGAGGTTGTCGGCACGCTGCTCTTCCAGCCGGCGGATGGCTTGGCGTTGCGCTTCCAGCTCTTGCTGCCGCCACTGGTGGAAACGCGACTGAGCCTCTTCCCAGGCCCGCCGCTCGGCTTGCTGCTCCCAGTGACGCCGTTCCCTTTGCAGTTGCCGGCGCAGGCGGGAAAAACGCCATCCCAGCAGCGCCAAGGCCGCTCCCGCCGCGATGAGGAGAATCCAGCTCGTCAGGCTCATACACCGAGGCTACACCTCGACCGTGACGAAAAGGGCCCCAGTCGGAGTGCGCTTTCGTCCGCGGCCTTATTCCGAGCGCAGGGCGCGGATGGGGTCGGTCCTCAAGGCCCGGCGGGCCGGCATCAGAGAGGCCAGCAGGACGATGGCCAGCAAAAAGGAGGCCACACCCAGGTAGACCTGTGGGTCCTGGGGATCGGCTCCGGGCAGCATGGGAGCCGTCGATCCCGCCAGCAGGAAGGCCATCACCAGTCCCGCCGCCACGCCGGCGGCGCCCAAACGCAGGGCTTGGCCCAGGATGAGCCGCAGCAAGTTGGAGCGGCGGGCGCCCAGGGCCAGGCGGATGGCCATTTCTTTGGCTCGGGAAGCCACCGAATCGGCGGTCAGCCCGTAGAGTCCGAGTCCGGCGATGAGGGTGGCGAAGAGGGCGTAGATGAGCAATTGGCGGCTGAAGAGGCTGCTCACCCAGCGGTTGCGGAAGATGGCCTGCTCCATGGTGAGGATCTCGGACACGGGCACCCCGGGAGCGGCTGAGCGGAAGGCTTGGCGCAAGTCCGCGGCCAGGCGTCCCGGGTCCCCCTGGGTCCGCACCACCAGGGCAACCGAACGGTCGGGCAAGAGGGCGTAGGGGACGTAGAGCTGGGCCTCGGGGATGGTGCCTGATACAACCATGTCGCGCCCGTAGTCGACGTCTCCCACCACGCCCACGACACGCAGCCACTCGCCTTGCGGAGCGTTGCGCAGGCGGCGTCCGACGACGTCGAGTCCGCCCCAAAGGCGGCGCGCCAGGCTGGCGCTGACCAGGGCTACGGGGTGACCCTGTGCGATCTCCTCCTGGGAAAGAGCGCGTCCGGCCAGGCGCGGGATTCCCATGGTCTCGATATAGCCTTGGGCGGCGCTTTGAGCGGTGGCCTGCACCTCATCGCCCTCCTGCGGCAAACCGCCTTCGGCCTCCAGCGTCCAGACTCGGTAGTTTTGGCTGACGGGCAGCTCGCTGACAATTCCTACCGAGGATACTCCCGGCACCGACTCCAGCCGGGTGCGCAGGCGCTGGATGGCGATGTAGCGCTGCTGCGCCGTTTTGAGGTCGTTGTTGTCGAGGGACAGTTCCGCCGTCATCAGTCCTGCGCTGCGGTAGCCGCGTTCAGCCGACTGCATGGCCAGGAAGCTCTTGACCATGAGCAAGGCTCCGATGAGCAGGGCCGCCGAGAGGGCCAACTCTCCGCCCACCAGCAAACCGCGCAAGCGGCGCGAAGCAGCCGACCCGGCGCTGCGCTCGCCTCCCGACTTGAGGGCTTCGACGGTGTTGAGGCCGGCTTGGCGGATAACGGGCGCCAATCCGCATACCGCTCCCGCCAGCAGCGAGATGAGGAAGGTGTAGAGTCCGGCCTCGATGCTGAATCCCATGCGGAAAAGGTATGGAGGGTCGACGGGAACGTAGCTCAGCGTCCAGTTTACGCCCATTAATCCCAGCAGCACGCCCAGCAGTCCGCCGGGGACAGCCAAGAGCAGGCCTTCCACCACATTCTGGCGGGCCAGGCGCAGGCGTCCTGCACCCAAGGCGGCGCGGATGGCGGTTTCGCGGCTGCGCGCCGTGGCCTGGGCCAGCATCAGGCTGGCGATGTTGGCGCAGATGACCAGCAGCACCAGCAGCGCTGAAACGAGCGAAGCCGTCAAAGCCACCTTGACGGCCGAGGGCAGCCAGAAGTCCTTAAGCGGGCTGATCATCACCGTCCAGCCCCGGTTGCTGTCGGGGTGCCGGGCGGCCAGGCGGCCGGCGATCGATTCCAGTTCGGCTTGGGCTTGGGAGACTTCGACTGCGGGCTTGAGGCGCCCGAAAACGCTCAGGTAGCGGTTGCCGCGGGAGATGGCCTCCGGGTCCAGTCCCAGGGGCGTCCAGACGTCGCCCCACTCAGGGAAGCGGAAGCCTTCGGGCATTATGCCCACCACTTCATGTTCAAGTCCGTCCAAGCGCACGGTGCGGCCCAGGATGGAGGATTCTTGGCGGAAGCGCTCCTGCCACAAGCGGTGAGAGATGAGCGCTACGCGGGCCGGGGCTCCGGGAAGGTCTTCATCCCGGTGAAAGAGGCGTCCTCGCAGGGGCTGCTTGCCCAAGAGCGGAAAGAGCGAGGCCGAGATGCGCGCCCCATCCAGCCTGACGGGTTCGTTCTCGTCGTCCAGATTGAACTTGCGGCGATGGAAGGTCCCCATTTCCTCAAAGCTGGTCTGCTGCTCCTTCCAGTCGCGGTAGTCGGGAGGAGAGGTGCCGCTGCGCCCCGTTTGCATCAGCGGCTGCAGGGAATGCACAACCACCAGTCGCTCGGGCCGGTTGAAATCGAGCGGCCGCAGAATCCAGGCTTCGAAGCCCGAGAACATGGCAATGTTGGCCCCGATCCCCAGCGCCAATACCAGAACCACGGCCACGGTAGCCGCCGGCCGCCGCCTCCACTGCCGAACCCCAAAGCGCGCATCTTGAAGGATCCCGCTCATGTTGCCTCCTACGGATCAGCCGTCCCGTTTGTTCCCCGCGCCCGATAACCTGTCGATGGCCTCGCGCAGCCTATCGGCGGTGGAGCGCATGTGTTCTTCGTCGCGGTAGGGGTTGCGGGGCCAGAAGAAGCCGCGCAGGCCGTCCTTTTTGTTTCGGGGGACGACGTGGATGTGAAGGTGAGGGACGCTTTGGCTGATCTTGTTGTTGAGGGCCACGAAGGTGCCCTGGGCCTGCATGGCCCGCTCCACCGCCCGGCATAGGAGTTGTGCCGTTGAAAACAGCGGCTGCAGCAGTTCAGAGGGCAGGTCGGCCAGCACCTGATGGTGCCTGCGGGGCACCAGCAGCAGGTGTCCGGGGAAGAGCGGACGCCGGTCCAGGAAGGCCACCGAGTGCTCGTCTTCAAAGACCCGGCAGGCCTCGGCCTGGCCTTGGACGATCTGGCAGAAGGTGCATTCAGGCATGGTCCTCATTTTCTCATGTCTGCCGTCGGCTCACGCGCCAGCGTCGCCCTGATGAGCCATAATGAGCCGGATGAACGATGAAGGGCGAGCACGCCGGTCGGGTCCGCGCCAAGCCCTGCTGGACCTGGCAGGGGACGAGTTCGAGGTGATGCGGGGACATCCGTTGCCTTTCGGGGCCACGGTGATGCGCGACGGCGTCAACTTCGCGCTCTACTCGCGGCGGGCTACCGAGGTGGTCCTGGTGCTCTTCTTGCCCGAGCGTGAGGAATCGGTGCTGGAATTGCCTCTCGAACCGGACCTCCACAAGACCGGCGACGTGTGGCATGCCTTCATCCGCGGCATCGACCCCGGCATCGAGTACGGATACCGGCTCGGCCGCTACCCCAATCCCGAGCCTCATCTGGACCGCTTCGACCCTTCCCAGGTGCTCATCGATCCCTATTCCAGAGCCCTCTCGGGCGGATCGCGCTGGGGACACCGGCTGCACCTGGAGAGCATCGACGAGCACGTTCCCCGCCGTCACTCGCTGGTGATGGACGACGAATTCGACTGGCAACTCGACCGTCCTCTCAAGACCCACGCCGCCGACAGCGTCATCTATGAACTGCACGTGCGCGGCTTCACTCGCCACGCCTCCTCGGGCGTTCGGCATCCCGGCACCTACCGGGGACTCACGGAAAAGATCCCCTACCTCAAAGATCTAGGCATAACCGCCGTGGAACTGATGCCGGTGCAGGAATTCGAAGAGCGCGACAATACCTTCCGCCATCCTGAAACGGGCCGGAGGCTGGTCAATTTCTGGGGATACGATCCCATCACCTTCTTCGCCCCCAACGGGTCCTACGCCGCCGACGGACGCTTCGGGCACCAGGTGGCCGAATTCAAGGAAATGGTGAGGGCCTTTCATCAGGCCGGCATCGAGGTCATCCTCGACGTGGTCTTCAACCACACAGGGGAGGGGGGCGAGGACGGTCCCACCTACGGACTGCGGGGAATCGACAACCGGGCCTACTACATCGTCGATCCTGAAAGCGGCGAGTACCATAACTACTCGGGCTGCGGAAACACCGTCAACTGCAACCATCCGGTGGTGCGCGACATGATCCTGGACTGCCTGCGCTACTGGGTCACGGAGATGCACGTGGACGGATTCCGCTTCGACCTGGCCTCCATCCTGGGGCGCGGACGCGACGGCTCGGTTCTGGCCAATCCGCCGCTGCTGGAGCGCATCGCCGCCGACCCGGTGCTGGCCGACGCCAAGCTCATCGCCGAAGCCTGGGACGCCGCCGGACTCTACCAGGTGGGGACCTTCCCGGCCTTCGAACGCTGGGCCGAGTGGAACGGACGCTTCCGCGACGACGTGCGCCGCTTCGTCAAGTCCGACCCCGCCATGGTGCCCTCGCTGGCCCTGCGCCTGTCGGGTTCGCCCGACCTCTACCACGGCGACGGGCGCTGCCCTTACCACAGCATCAACTTCGTCACCGCCCACGACGGCTTCACCCTCCACGACCTGGTTTCCTACAACCACAAGCACAATCTGGCCAACGGCGAGGACAATCGCGACGGCAGCGACAACAACCACTCCTGGAACTGCGGTGCCGAGGGCCCCACCCACGACCTCGACGTCCTGGCCCGCAGACGCCGCCAGATGCGCAATCTCATAACCCTGCTGATGATGTCCCAAGGCGTCCCGATGCTGCTTGCGGGGGACGAAATGGCCCGTACCCAACAGGGCAACAACAACGCCTACTGCCAGGACAACGAGATCAGCTGGGTCAACTGGGACCTGCTGGAGGAAGAGCGCGACCTGTTCCGCTTCTTCAAGCAGCTGATCGCCTTCCGTCAAGAGCATCCGGTGCTGCGCGGACGCGGATTCGACGTCAACGGAGACGACCCCCGCCAGCTGGCCTGGCACGGACAGGAAGTCGACCGTCCCGACTGGTCGCAGGAATCGCGTTCGCTGGCCATGCACCTCTCCAGCCGGAATCACGGCACCGACCTCTACCTGATCGCCCACTCCCACTGGAACGGCGCCCGCTTCCAACTTCCCTCCCCCCGCCACACCACCCGCTGGCACCGCTTCATCGACACCGCCCTCAGCCCCCCCAACGACCTCACCCCCCTGGACTCCATCCGGCCCCTCTCCACCCAGTCCTCATACTGGACCTCAGCCCGTTCGGTGGTGGTTCTGGTGGGCAAGGACTAATCGCCGGAATTAATCGCCTGGGAGGGCGATCTGCAGTGTTGTCAGAGAAGTCCCTTAGACTTAATGGGAGGAGAGATCGGAATGCAGTTGGATCTATTCGATTCCTCGAGCATGCGGGTGCGGGCGCTGCAGATGGCGCTGGAGCAAATCGATCCTGAGGTCGGACAGCAGAGGCTTGAGTCGGTTTTGCACCCGGAGTACCTGGACTGGGAGCCTCAAGCGCTGAAGTTCTTGCACCAGCATCCCATCCCCCAGGACCTCGACGCCGGCTACCGCCTCTGGGAAAAGATGCAGGAAGAGCCCTTTTTTTCCCGCCTCCCCGACCACTCCGCTCGGGAGATCCGCAGGAACTACTTCAGTCGGCTACTGCCTTCCAATGGAGCCGCCCAGGAAGTGCTACGCAGTCGGCAAGGCCTCTCCATGGGCTATCTGATGCTGTTGTCGGGGGATGCTGCCCAGGCCGCCAAGCTGTTGGAGAAGGAACTGGAGCGATTCGGCGAGACGGCCCTTTTGCGGCTCAATCTGGCCCATGCCAACTGGCACTGCGGGAGGAAGCAGGCAGCCAGAGTGCACTTCAGGCAAGCTCTGCTGTTGGGCTGGAACCGGCTGGACGACGAGTCGATTCCCGATGCCACCCTGCTCGATGCGCTGCTGGATGCCGATGATCGTGATTGGGCGGTCATTCAAGCCTGCGTAGAGCGCGTCCTGCCCATCGCCCGCTATCTCTCGCGCGACGAATTCCGGGCCTCTGAGGCTTTCCAGCGGCGGCGCGAAGTGGAGGAGAATCCACCCGAAGACCTGGCCGGCCAGCGCCTCCAATTCCACTGCTGCCTGGTCATCAGCGAAAACCGGCGCTGGGCGGAGCATGACCTGCTGGTGAAGGCCCGTCGACGCATGAAAGACCTCCACAGCCGCCTCCACTTCCTTTACATGCGCTCCCTCGAATCCAAGCCCGCCGCCGATTGAAATGGCCCGAAAGCCAGCGCAGTCTTGCTGCTGATAGTGGCCCTGCACCTCTGCCTCACCCTCGAATCGCCTGGGAGGGAAAAACGACTTTTTTGAGACCGCCTGTGGGTCATTTCGAAGCCTCCTCCAGAAAGGATTTTCAGCTCGACCTTCGTAGGTTGGCAGGCTTTTCCACAAAATCAGAATGCCGTTCAGCACAGATAGTTCTCGCTGATACGACGCCGGTCGAGCGGTTTTCTTAGACGGGCTGCTGAGGTGCAGGCCTTGAGGTCAGGCGGCCTCGCCCGGCTTGGCTTCCTGAATGCGGGGCCAGGCGCGGAAGACGGCGCGGACCAGGGTGGCCAGGGGGACGGCGAAGAAGACGCCCCAGAATCCCCAGATCCCGCCGAAGACCAGGATGGAGATGATGATGGCCACGGGATGGAGTTGGACCACCTCGGAGAGGAGCAGCGGGGCCAGGACGTTGCCGTCGATAAGCTGGATGACGACGTAGGCGATGAGCACCGCCAGGAAGTCCGATCCGGCGCCCCATTGCAGGAAAGCCACCAAGGCCACAGGGATCGTCATGGCCGCCACGCCTACGTAAGGCACCAGCACCGATAGTCCCACCAGAAAGCCGATGAGAACCGGCACTTCCAATCCCAAAATGGCGAAAACGGCGGCGCTGACGCCCCAGATGATGAGGATTTCCCACACTTTTCCGCGCAGGTAGTTGCCGATCTGCTGGTCGACGTCGTTCCAAACCCGGGTCGAGAGCTCGCGATGACGGGGGAAAAAGCGTCCCACCTCACGCAAGATCACCGACTTGTCTTTGAGAAAGAAGAAGACCATGAAGGGGATCAGGAAGAGGTTGACGACCAGCGGGATGACCGAGTCGAAAGAGACGCGGATGACCTGTTGCAGCGCGGTTACGATTTCAGCCCGCAGGGAATCGACGATGTTGGCCAGGTCTTCCTCGGAAACCAGGGCTGGATAATCGCGGGGAAGCTGCTGCAAGGAGTCCTGCAAGCGCGAAACCAGCGCCGGCAGTTGCTGGGTGAACTCGGCTACTTGATCGAGCAGGACCGGAATGACGGCGAAGTAGAGACCTCCCAGACCGACCAGAAAGAGCGCGAAAACGATGATTACGGCCAGCAGGCGCGGTATCCCGCGTTCGTCCAGCAGGCAGACCATCCCCTCCAGCAGGTAGGCGATGATGATGGCGGCCACCACCGGGGCCAGCACGTCGCCCAGGAAATAGAACACCGCCACCGTGCCCGCCAGCAGGAAGAGGAAAAACACCACCTGGGGGTCTTCGAAATTTCGTTTCAACCATTGCCGGATAGACATCGCTCTGCCGTTTCTCTATCGGTCGTCAAGGGACCAGCACCGCCGCTCCCTCCAAATCGCCGTTGCGCAGCTCCTGCAGGGCCCGGTTGGCCTCGGCCAGCGGGTAAGCGGTGACTTCGGTGCTGACCCCGGCCTGCGGCGCGACCTGCATGAATTGGATGCCGTCCTGGCGGGTCAGGTTCGCTACCGAGGCCAGCATCCGCTCTCCCCATAGGATGCCGTAGGGGAAGGAGGGGATATCGCTCATGTGGATTCCGCCGCAGATGACGCGTCCGCCCTTGCGCACCGCTTTGAGAGCTTCGGGCACCAGTTCGCCCACGGGGGCGAAGATGATGGCGGCGTCCAGGTCCTGGGGCGGACGGGTGTTGGAGGGCCCGGCCCACTCGGCTCCCAGGCGGCGGGCGAAACGCTGGGCTTTTTCATCGCCTGGACGGGTGAAGGCGTAGACCTTGCGTCCCTGGTGGACGGCCACCTGACAGATGATGTGGGCGGCGGCGCCGAAGCCGTAGAGTCCCAGCCGGCCGGCATCGCCGCACTTGCGCAGGGAACGGTAGCCGATCAGTCCGGCGCACAGCAGGGGAGCGGCGTGGGCGTCCTCGAAGTCCTGGGGGATGGGCACGCAGAAACGGGCGTCCGCCGTGGTGTACTCCGCGAATCCGCCGTCGATTTGGTAGCCGGTGAAGCGGGCCTCATCGCACAGGTTCTCCTGATCGTCGCGGCAAAAGCGGCACTTGCCGCAGGACCATCCCAGCCAGGGGACGCCGACCCGGTCGCCCTGCGAAAGGCCTTCGACCTGGCCGCCGGCCTCTTTCACCTGGCCCACGATTTCGTGTCCCAGGATGAGGGGCAGTTTGGGGTCGTCGAGGTCACCGTCGAGGACGTGAAGGTCGGTGCGGCAGACGGCGCAGGCACGCACCTTGAGCAGGACTTCTCCCGGCCCGGGCCGGGGGATCTCTACCTGCTGCTCCCGCAGAGGCTCGCCCTGCTCTTCTAGGACCATGGCCTTCATCCTGCCCATCGCCGCTGACTATATCACTGGGGTCTGGTCCTCCAATGGGGCAGTCCTGGCTGAGAGTGGCACTGAGACGACAAGGGGCACTGTGCCCATCGCCGCAAGGATGCGCCTCCCACCCGGACTGAGCCTGCCAGCAGGGATGACCGCACAGCCGGACTGGGCCTCTCAGCAGGGATGACTTGGCGGCCGGACTTGGCCTCGCACCCGGGGATCGGCCTCTAACCCGGATTGGGCCTCTCGGCAGGGATCACCTCACACCCGGACTGGGCCTCCCAGCCGGACCGGCCTCACACGCGGGGATTGGCCTTGAGCTTGTGAAGCTGCTCGGACAACTCCGACGGACCGGCCTCACACGCGGGGATTGGCCTTCGGGCGGGATTGACCTGCCCGCCGGCTAGCGGCCGCGAGAGACCTCCGACCGCCGAGAGCATACAGGCCGCCGACCCTAGTCGCAGAACTTGACCTGTGTGTGAACTTGCCGGCCACCTAGTGGCCCTAGCGGGCGACCTCCAGGGAGTGTTGGAGGCAGAGCCTGAGGGGTTCGCTGCCGGCTATGAAGTATTCGGTGTAGGTGTCGCGGCATTGGGCCGAAGCGCGCCTGCCGGTTTGGCGGTCGATTTCAAGCGCGACCACGCTGGGCGGACGCGGGAAACCCTGACCCGAGAGGTGGCCCAAGCGGCGGGCCTGCTTCATGAAATCGGTCCAGATGGGCAGGGCGGCCCGCGTGCCGCTCATCTCCAGCGGACGCGAATCGTCGAAACCCACCCACACGGCACACAGCAAGTCGGGCGTATAGCCCACGAACCAGGCGTCGTCGGTGCTGCCCGTCTTGCCGGCGGCGGGAAGGTCGAATCCCCGCCGGCGTACCGACTTTCCGGTGCCGTAGCTGAGCACCGAACCTAACGCCGAGTTGATGAGGAAGGCCACCTGAGGATCAAGCACCTGGCGCGGCTGAGCCTCCGCTGAATCCAGCGGCGCGCCGTCCCGTTCCACCCGTCGGATGGAACGCATCGCAACCAGGCGTCCCTGGTTGGCGAAGACGGCGTATCCCTGAGCCAGGTCGAGCAGCGTCAGTTCGAAGGTCCCCAGGGCGATGGAAGGATAGGCCTCCAGCGGACGTTCGATGCCCAGCCGGCGGGCGCTCTCGGCGACTTCGCCGAAGCCCACCTGCTCGGCCAGCCGTACCGTGGGCACGTTGAGCGATAGGGCCAGCGCATTTCGCAAGCTCACCTGCCCGCGGTAGTGGTTGCCGTAGTTGCGGGGCGAGTAGGTCTTGCCGTCGAAGACGAAGGTGTAGGGCTCGTCGGGAAGCATGCGGGCCAGCGTGAAGACCTCCTGGGGCGAGGACTCGACGGCGGTCCTGAGCGCGGCGGCGTAAACAAAGGGCTTGAAGGTCGACCCCGGCTGGCGCAGCGCCTGGGAAGCGCGGTTGAACTGGCTGGCCCCGTAGGAGCGTCCGCCGATCATGGCCAGAATGTCGCCGTTTCGCGGATCCAGCGCCAGCAGGGCAGCCTGCAATTCGTCTCCGTCGCCGGGGCGCGCCTTGGCGGCCGTCTCCAGTCCCCGCTGGACGGCCTGATAGGCGGCGATCTGAAGTTCCGGATCGAGGGTGGAATAAACCTCCAACGACTGGTAGCGGCCTGAAAGTAGGCCCGACCGCTCCTCCAACTGGGAGCGCAAGAAGTCCACGAAATAGGGCGCGTCCGAGGAGTCCTGGTGGGCGGCGGGCCTCACCTGGGGACGCGACTTCAGGGCCTGCTCCATCTGCTCCGGACGGATCAGGCCGTTATCGAGCATCAGCCTCAACACGTGGTCGCGGCGCTCGATGGCCCGCTCCGGGTGGCGCTGCGGCGAATAGCGGTTGGGAGCCTGAATGATGCCGGCCAGCAGAGCCGACTCGGCCAGCGAGAGCTCTTTCACATCCTTGCCGAAGTAGGCGACGGCAGCCTGCCCGAATCCCTGCACGCCGAAGGACCCCACCTGTCCCAGGTAGATCTCGTTGGCGTACATTTCGAAGATCTGGCGCTTGGAAAAGCGGTTCTCCACCAGGACGGCCATGAACATCTCCTCCAACTTGCGGCGGATGCTCCTTTCCGGCGTGAGGAAGAAGTTCTTGACGAACTGCTGGGTCAAAGTGCTGCCGCCCTGAGCCACCTCCCGACGCATGAGGTTGACCCAGGCAGCCCGCAGGATGCCCGGCAGGTCGATGCCCCAGTGGTGAAAAAAGTCCCGGTCCTCGGCGGCCAGCACAGCGTCCACCAGGCTCACGGGGAGTTCTTGGTAGCCGACGCGGCGGCGCTTTTCGCGGGCGCTGCCGAAGAGGTTGGAGAGAAACTGTCCCTTGAGCAGCAGGCGGTCCACCACCTGACCATCGCTCTGCAGGGCCACCACCCGTCCGGCCTGGTTGAATCCGATGGCGATGCGCTGGGGGCGTCCGCCCACCTGCTGACCTACCAGAAAGCGGTTCTCCCGACGCAGGTACCATTCCCCCTGCTCCAGTTCAGCCCCCGACTTGTAGCCCAGAAATGAGAGTTTGCGCGCCAGGTCGTCGGGCGTCAGATCTTGCCCGCGGCGGATTTCCAAAGGACGGCTGTAGATAGCGCTGGCCTGGGCCGGCCGCTCAGCCAGACGCTCGTCGATAAGGCGGGAGAACTCGGTGTAGTAGAAATAGAAAACACCAGCGGCAAAGAACAGTCCGACCAGCAGCAGGAAGCCCACGATCTTGCGCCGCAACCCGCCGCCCCTGGCTCGTTTTCGCGATGTCTTCTTACGGGACTTTTTCTTTTTGGCTCGCGCCATGGAAAACTCCCCAAGTAAGGGAGCTTCCCGATAAACCCGTCACCGATTCTACACTCTGGGGCCGCCTTTGACCAGTTTTTTCTAGCGCCGCGCCCAAATCCGATAGACTCTTGGACGTGTCAGACCGATACTCACGCCAGGTCCGATTCACTCCGCTCGGAGAAGAAGGCCAGGTGCGCCTGTATGGCTCGCGGGTGGCCATCGTGGGGTGCGGGGCGCTGGGGACGGCGTCGGCCGACATGCTGGCCCGGGCGGGGGTCGGTTTCCTGCGCATCATCGACCGTGATTTCGTGGAAGAGTCCAACCTGCAGCGCCAGACGCTCTTCACGGAAGCCGACGCCGAGCAGCGTCTGCCCAAGGCCGAGGCAGCGCGGAGGACGCTGGCCAGGGTCAACTCCGAGATCGAAGTCGAGGCCTGCTGTGCCGACCTCGACTACCGCAACATCGCTTCGCTGGTCCAGGACTGCCACCTTCTGCTGGACGGAACCGACAACTTCGAGACCCGCTTCCTGCTCAACGACTGGTCGGTCAGCCGCGGCGTCCCCTGGATCTATGGCGCCGCCCTGGGCAGCTACGGCGTGGCCGCCGCCATCGAAGCGGACGCGACTCCCTGCCTGCGCTGCCTGATGGAGGAGCTTCCGGCGGCGGGAAGCGTGGAAACCTGCGAAACAGCCGGTATCCTGGGCCCGACCGTGCAGGCGGTGGCCGCCTTCCAGTCCTCTCAAGCGCTTCGCCGCCTGGCGGGTCATGCGTTTGTCACCGTCCTCTTGCGTGTCGATGTCTGGGAGGGATATTGGCGCTCAGGCGACTCTACGGCTTTGAAGAATCCCGACTGCCCCTGCTGCGCCAGACGCCGCTTCCCCTACCTGGAGGGCGAGGCGGGCGACCGCACGGCCCGCCTGTGCGGACGCAACGCCGTGCACATCCGTCCCTCGCGCTCAAGCTCGGGAGAACCCTCCGAGGTAGACTTCGACTTGCTTTTGCAACGCCTGCCAGCCGAGGTCGAAGTCAAGCGCAATCCCTATCTCATGCGTTTGCAGGTGGACGGTCAGGAGATTCACCTCTTCCCCGACGGACGCGCCATCATCACCGGCACTGACGATATCGCCCGGGCGCGGTCGCTGTACGCACGCTATGTCGGGAGTTAGAGACGAGCGGGAGGCAGCACCCCCTCGTCGTGCTTTAGTCCAGGTCGAAGGGACGCACTGGATCTTCCAGTTCATCCTGGGAATCGAAGGCTTCCCGGAACTTCTTTTCCAGGTCAGAGGTGCGTTTGCGTTCGTTCTCGAAGGCCTTGGCGAAGAGTTCGTCGGCTTTGCCGCGACGCTGCTGTTCGCGCTCGAGGGCTTCGTCGAAGGAAGCGGCGGACCTCTGGCGGCTGTGCTTGATGACCAAGCCTGTCTCGCGGTCCACCGTCAGTTCCGAATGGCAGCAGGGGCAGGATACTTTGATGCGCTTTTCGGACATGACATCATTCTAACACCGCCGGCAAGGCGCCAAGAAATTGAATGAAGGCGCAAGGGGCGGCGTATGCCTATCCGTTGAATCGATTGGGCGGCGGAGTCCGCCAAGATATACTGGAGATGTCATGAAATCCAAGTGGTCACTGACGACGGTTCTTTTCATACTGGCCCTGCTCAGCGTGGCGCTGGCGCCTTCCACGGGCACCGGACTGGCCGGCTCGTTGCCGGCCTACGCCTGGGGCATGACGGGGGACACCGACCTCGATCCGGTAGAGATCATCGACCGGGTGGACCGGCTGCTGCGCGGCGATTCCTCCCACGCCCGGTTGGAGATGACCGTGGTGACCGAACACTGGAAGCGCTCGCTGGAGATGGAGATCTGGTCCAAGGGAACCGACAAGGCCCTGATCAACATCCTGGCCCCCAAAAAAGAAGAGGGCACGGCCACTCTCAAGGTAGGACGCGACATCTGGAATTACCTTCCCAAGATCGACCGCACCATCCGGGTGCCCAGCTCCATGATGGCCAGTTCCTGGATGGGATCGCATTTCACCAACGACGACCTGGTCAAAGATTCGCTCCTGGCCGAGGACTACGACGTGGAGATCGTCTTCGACGGCATTCGCGACCCCGAGGACGGGCCGGTGTGGGAATTGAAGCTGATTCCCAAGCCCGAGGCCCCGGTGGTGTGGGGAAGCATCCTGATACAGGTGCGTCAGGACGACCTGATGCCGATTTGGGGCCGCTACTACGACGAGGACGAGGTCCTCAAGCGCACCCTCACCTTTCACGACTTCAAGACGATGGGCGGACGCCTGGTTCCCTCCCGGCTGCGTCTGGAACCGGCCGACGAGCCCGACGAGTACACCGAAATGGTCTACCACGAGCTGACCTTCGAGATCGATATCTCCGACCGCAAATTCTCGCTGTCCCAACTGAGGAGATGACATGCTGGTCGTCAAACTGGGCTGGCGCAACCTGTGGCGAAACACCCGGCGCAGCCTGATCACCATCGCCGCCGTGGCCACCGCTTTCTTCTTCCTCATCCTGCTGGTGGGAATGACCATGGGACTCAAGGACCAACTGCTGGCCAACGGCACCAGCCTGATGCTGGGGCACGTTCAACTTCATCATCCCGACTATCTGCCCGACCGCGGTCTCTACGACACGCTGGGAGGACGCGACGGCGTCGATCCCGCACTGAGCGGGCAGTTGGAGGAAGCATTTCCCCACATACAGGCCGCTGCTCCCCGCGTCTACGGCTTCGCGCTGCTTTCCACCGGAGAGCATTCGGCGGGAGCCCAGTTGATCGGCGTGGATCCCGAAAACGAGCCCCGCGTCACCACCTTTCTCGACACTCTTCATACCGGCCAACCGCTGAGCCCTCAGGCCGAGGGCGGTATTTTGCTGGGCGAAGGACTGGCTGAGGAACTGAAGGCCGAGATGGGAGGCGAGGTAGCCGCCCTCACCCAGGCCGCCGACGGATCACTGGGCAACACCCTCTTCATCGTCCGGGGCATCCTGCGCTCGGGGCTCAGCCACGTCGACAAGACGCTGGCCGTGGTCCACTTCAACGACTTGCAGGACCTGCTGGTGCTGCCCGGCGAGCGCATCCATGAAATCGTCCTCAGCCTGGACGACCCCATGCAAGCCGACGCTCTCAGGTCAAGGCTCAACGCCGACTCCGCCTTGCCTGCTCAGGTCGAAGCCGCCTCCTGGGGCGACCTCTCGCCCCAACTGCGCGACTACCTGGCCATGTTCGAGTCCAGCTACGGGTTCGTGATCGGACTTATCGCCATATTCGCGGCGCTGGGAATCCTCAACACCATGCTCATGGCCGTCTTCGAGCGCAGCCGCGAAATCGGCACGGTGACATCGCTGGGCATGCTCCCCGAGCAGGTTCTCTTCTCCATCCTGGCCGAAAGCTTCTTTCTTTCGCTGATGGGAGTGGCAGCGGGCTTGGGCATCGGAGGCTGGGCCATGAGCCATCTTTCCACCAGCGGACTCGACCTCAGCCGCTGGATGGGAGAAATGTCGCTGATGAGCACCCGCATGGATCCCGTGGTGCGCTTCCAGTGGAACTGGGAGATGACGTTCTGGGCCGGCTTTACTCTGGTGGCTGCATCCGTCCTGGCGGCCGCCGTTCCGGCCTTTCGCGCCGCCCGGCTGGACCCGGTCAAGGCCATGGCCGCCGCCAAGGGGGTCTGAAGCCCATGAAAGAGGTACCGACATGCTGACCCTTTTGCGCATCGCCTGGAGAAACCTCTGGCGCAACACCCGGCGGACCCTGCTCACGGCCCTCACCGTGGCCTTGGGACTGGCCCTGCTGCTGGTTTCTCTGGGACTGGGCGACGGTGCTCACCAGCAGATGATCGAGAGCGCCGTGCGCATGGGCTCGGGACACGTCCTCGTGCAGGCCGACGGCTACCAGGCGATAGGCGGCATCGAACGCACCCTGAGGGAAGCTGAGGCCGACGAGGCCCGCCGCCGGATCGAAGCAGCGGGAGACTTCCCCGTTACCGCCGTCACCACCCGCATCTTCGCCTCAGGGCTGGCCTCTTCGGCCGACGGCTCCACGGGAGTGCAAATCATCGGGGTGGAGCCCGGCGGGGAACGTGCCGGATCCAACTTTCCCAAGAAGATCATCGAGGGCCAGTTCCTGGATGAGGGGGACGACAACCTGGTCGTCATCGGACGCGGCGTCGCCCGCAAGCTGGAACTTGAGGTAGGAGACAAGCTGGTTCTCATGGCCCAAGCCGCCGATACCTCTGAAGTCCAGTCGCGGCTGGTGCGGGTCAAGGGCATCCTGGGAACGGGCCAGGACCAATACGACCAGATCATCGTCCTGCTGCCCCTTTCGGAAGCCCAGCGCTTCTTCAACCTGCCCGGCCAGGTGCATCAACTGGCCGTCATCCTGGAAAGCTCGCACACCTCTGAGGAACTGGCCCGAGCCCTGCGTCAGTCCCTGGCTTCAGACCGCCAAGCAGCCGAACAGCCAAGCGCCGGCAGCCCCCCGACCACCGCCTCGGCTGCAACGCAGGAGCAACTCGATGCCGAGGGCTTCCGTCGCGGCGGCGTGGAAGTCCTGAACTGGAGGCAAGCGCTGCCCGAGTTGGAAGAATTCATACGCGTCGACGACGGCGGCAACTATGTCTTTCACGTCTTCCTCTTCCTGCTCATCGGATTCATGGTCCTCAACACCCTGCTCATGAGCGTGCTGGAGCGCCGCCGCGAATTCACCCTGCTCAGCGCCCTGGGACTGCCCCCTGCCCAACGCTTCACCATGGTGCTTTTGGAGGCGGCTTTGATCGGCGCCCTGGCCTCGGCGGCCGGACTGGCGCTGGGATGGTCGGCGCACAAGTATTTCGAAGTCTACGGATTGCCGCTAGCCGCGCTGATGGACATTGAAGAAGGAGCCACCGTGGCCGGGGTGGCCTTCGATCCCGTCATGTATTCCTACCTGTCGCCAGAACGCATTTTCCTCTCCATCCTGTGGATATTCGTGATGACCTTGATCTTGGCCGTGATGCCTGCTTGGAGAGCAGCCCGCGCCGCCGACGTGCAACTGCTGGGAAGGGATTGATCAACGATGAATAAAACCGCCACCACTGCCAAACCCTCTGGAATCACGGCCACTCAGGAAGACGACGTTCTGCGACTCGAGGGGGTCAGCCGCTTTTATCAGCAGGGTTCCGAAACCATCAAAGCCCTGGACAACGTCGACCTGGTGCTGGAACGAGGCGACTTCGCCGTCCTCATGGGGCCTTCAGGATCGGGAAAGACCACCCTCCTCAACGTGGCCGCCGGACTCGACGTCCCCGATAAGGGACGCATCATCCTGCAGCAGGAGGACATTACCGGGATGTCCAACCGCGAGAAGGCCCGTCTGCGGCTCAACGAGATCGGATTCATCTTTCAGGCCTACAACCTGGTTCCCGTGCTCAGCGCCGAGGAAAATGCCGAGTTCATCCTTTTGCTGCGCGGGATGCCCAAAGAGGAGCGGCGCCGACGCGTCCGCGGGCTTTTGCAGGAAGTCGGACTGAAGGGAATGGAACACCGCCGCCCTGCTGAGCTCTCGGGCGGCCAGCAGCAGCGCGTGGCCGTGGCCCGCGCCATCGCCTCCAACCCGGCTTTGGTGCTGGCCGACGAACCCACCGCCAACCTCGACTCGGAAACGGCCGTGGCCCTGCTGGAACTGATGGAGCGCCTCAACGAAGAGCACGGCACCACCTTCCTCTTCAGCACCCACGACCCCCGCGTCATGAAACGCGCCCACCGCATCATCCGCCTGGTGGACGGCAAAGTAGACTCCGACACCCGCGTCAATCCCCACGCGCGGGATGCCGCTGGGGGAAAAAGAGTCTGAAATCGGACTCTATTCCGTCTCCGGCGCAGGGTGCCACTTCGACTCCGTACGGCGGAACTTTTCCTCATAGGTTCGTCAGCCATTAGCGTCGTCGCTAGCTCATCGAGCGGTAATGGAGGGCCAGTCGGCGGCCAGGGCGCAGCCCAAGGAGTTCTCGGGGTCGTCGTAGTCGATGAAGGCCGCCACGGAGTCGTAGTCGGGGTCGGTGTGAGGGACCTCTGCTCCCAACACTTTGCCCACGCAGCCGCTGTGGGTAACCAGCAGCAGGTTGGAGCCGCTTTGCTTGTGCTCGCTGATCAGGTCCTCGAACTCGCAAGTGTAGAGCCCGTCGGCCTCGATCGGATCGAAGTCGGGAACCAGGGTTTCGGCCGTCTGCAGAGTCCGGCAGTAAGGACTGGTGAGGACGGGCGAAAAGCTCCACCCAAGGCGCTGCAAATGCCCCCGCAAAGCCTCGGCTTGGGCGAAACCGCCCTCGGTCAGAGCCTGGTCGGGGTCCGGACAGGGACGGTCCACCGTTCCTCCCTTGGTGGCGTGGCGGATCAGGACCACCAGACGTCCAGCCTCGGCAGCCTCCCGCACGGCGGCCTGACGTTGCGAATTTTGGTGGATGCGTGGGCAGAGATCGCCTTCGGTCTTTGCCACCTGAGAGGCCTGGTCTTCCGATTGCTCCGCCTGGGAGGCGTCCTCAGCCGACGAACAGGCGAGAAAAAATGTGACTAACACCAACAGCGCTAACTTTTTCATCGTCAGGAGTTTAGCAGAACCGAGCCCAAGCGGCTTGGGGAAAAGCTTTCTACAGCAGATGAAATTTCTTTCACATTCTGAGAGAATCACAATCAGCGTGGCGTTGAAACACGTAACCGGCAGACGTCAGAAGTTCGCATAAGGCTTGAGAAAGGAGATGTTCTATGCTTTCCAAGCGACCGGCAGTCCTGGCAGTCATGGTTTGTCTGATCCCTTCCGGTCTCTCGATATCCCTAGCAGCCGAAGACTGGAAGCCCATCGACAAGAGCAGCCTTCAGATGACGGAACCCAAGGTGGAGAAGGGTGCCGACGCCGAAGCCGTGTTCTGGGAAGTCAAGGTTGAAGACGAGGTTGTGGGTGGCGACCCGCAGGTGGTGCTCAACCACTACATCCGCATCAAGATCTTCAACGAGCGGGGACGCGAAGAACACAGCACCGTCGACATTCCCTACCTGAGCAGGCAGAAAATCGACCGCATCGAGGGACGCACCATCGCACCCGACGGCAGCGTCGTTGAACTCGACAAGAACTCGGTCTACGAACGCGACATCGTCAAGTCCAGGGAGATCAAGATCAGGGCCAAGTCTTTCGCCATGCCGGCCGTCCAGCCGGGCTCCATCATCGAGTACCGTTGGAGGGAAATCAGGCGGGACCAGTTGACCCACAACGACCGTTACGAGTTTCAGCGCGACATCCCCATCCAGAAGGTCACCTATTTCATCAAGCCCTTGAACAACGCCGGCGTGTACGGGATGCGCAGCCTCACTCTCAACGCCTCCTCGCGCCCGTTCGAGAAGGCTCCCGGCGGCTATGTCCAGACCAGCATGGAGAATGTCCCCGCCTTCCGCGAGGAGCCCTATATGCCTCCCGAGACTCAGGTGCGCCCCTGGCTCTTCCTCTTCTACAGCGACGACGACACCAACATCACCCCTCAGAAGTACTGGGCCAACTACAGCCGGGACCGCTGGCAGAACCTGAAGGACCGCCTCAAAGTCGACAAGGAAATCAAGCAGAAAGCCGAGGAGCTTCTGGCCGAGTCCGGCTCCGATGAAGAGAAGCTGCGCATCCTCTACCGCTTCTGCCAGAACGAGATCACCAACGTCTTCGACGACGTCTCGGGCTTGACCGCTGAGGAAATCGAAGACCGCAAGCGCAACCGCAAGCCCAAGGACACCTTGAAGCGGGGCATGGGAACCCGCTTCGACATCACGGCTCTTTTCGCGGCTCTGGCCAATGCGGCCGGATTCGATGCCTACTGGGCGGAAATCGGCGACAGCTCCTTCTACTTCTTCGATCCTTCGCTGGCCAACGCCGAATTCCTGCCGGCTTGGGCGGCGGCCGTCAATCTCAACGGAGAGTGGCGATTCTTCGATCCGTCGGAGGCCTACCTGCCCGCCGGAATGCTGCGCTGGCAGGAAGAGGGGCAGATGGCGCTCATTCTCGATCCCAAGGATCCGCGTTTCGTGCGGACGCCCGTCAGCCCTCCCCAGGCTTCGCTGGAACGCAGCCGGGCCGACTTGGTGCTGCATGAGGACGGGACGCTGGAAGGCGACGTCCGCCTGGAATTCACGGGCCACAGGGCGGCCTCCCGGCGCGAAACCTACGACGACGACACCGAAGAGCAGCGCCAGGCCGGCATCGTGGCCCGCGTCCACGAGTTCGTGGCTCAAGCCGAAGTCAGCGAACCCGAGATGGAAGGAGTGCGCGAGACCGGAGCCCTCGTCTACACCTGCAAGGTGCGCGTCCCCGGCTATGCCCAGGTGACCGGCAAGCGGCTCTTCCTGAAGCCCGCCTTTTTCAGGCGCGACCGGGAACCCTACTTCACGGCCACCGAACGCCTCCACTCCATCCATTTCCGCTACCACTGGCTGGAGGAGGACTCGGTACGCATCCGGCTGCCCGAGGGTTACAGCGTGGAAGTCCGGGAGGCTCCTCAACCCTTCCGCTCCGGTGAAATCGTGGAGTACAACGTCAACATGGAGATGGAAGACCAACAGACGCTGCTCTACCAGCGCACTTTCCGCTTTCAGGGGCTCCTCTTCCCGCCCGATACCTATAAGCCCCTCAAGGACATGTTCGACACCCTGCACGAGCGAGACGGGCACACGCTCTTGCTCAGCCGCAAGGAAGGGGGCGGTAGATGATGAAGACGGCGCGAGGGCGCAGAATCGCGTGGACGGGGCTGGCCGCCTTGGCGCTTCTCTTCGCCCAGGGACCGCGGACGGAGCTGCTGGCTGCCGATCAGGCCCCCTCCTGGCTGAGTGCCGCCGCCGACAAGTCGATTCCCGAAGACTGGAAGGACGAGCCGGCCGTAGTGCTGCTGGACGAAAAGCACGTTGCCGTCAATGAAAAGGGCGAAACCACCGTGCGACGCCGTCTGGCCCTGGCCGTGCGGTCACGCTCAGGAGAGAGATACGCTACCGAGAAGGTCGTCTACCTGACCGACGGAGACAAAGTCCGAAGCATCAACGCCTGGCTGATCCGCCCCGATGGAGACGTCCGCCGCTTCAAGGAGAAAGAGGCCTACGACGTGTCGCTGGCCGACAACGACATCTACAACGAGGCGCGCGCCAAGGTGGTCCGTGCCGTTGAGGAGGCGAAGCCGGGTTCGGTTTTCGGCTGCGAATGGGTCCTGGAGCGGAAGACCATCTTCACCCAGATCGCCGAGGGCCTTCAGGAACGGGGACTGCCCACGCTGGATTTCCAGATGCGCCTGACGCTTCCCCAAGGCTGGCGCGTCGAGCCCACATTCTTCAATATGGACGATCCGCCCCAGGCCGAGGTGGCGGGCAACAGCCATTCCTGGCGGGCGGGTCCGTTGCAGGGGATCCCCTCCGAACCCTCCAGCCCCTCCGCCTCGGCGCTGATGCCGCGACTGGCGCTCAGTTACTTTCCCGACGGTGCAGCGCCCTTCTCGGGCCCCTCCTTCGTTTCCTGGAAGGAGGTCTCGGCCTGGTTGACTCAGCTCAACGACCAGCAAGTCGACAGCGGGGGCGAAATCGCACGCACGGCTCAACAACTGACAGCAGGCGCCGAGGATGAATGGAGCCGCCTGCAGGCCCTGGCCGGTCATGCGCAAAGCGTCAACTACGTCTCCATCCAGACCGGCATCGGACGGGGAGGCGGATATCGCCCGCGGGCGGCCCACGAGGTGCTGAGCAAGAACTACGGCGACTGCAAAGACAAGGCCAACCTGCTGCGCTCGCTTCTCAAGGCCCAGGACATCGAGTCCTACGCCGTGGCCATTTACGTGGGAGATCCTGATTTCGTGCGTGAGGAATGGCCCTCGCCCCAGCAGTTCAACCACGCCATCAGCGCCATCCGGGTCAGCCAGCAGGTGCAGGCTCCGGCGGTGGCTGAGCACTCACAGTTGGGGCGTCTGCTCTTTTTCGATCCGACCGACACGGTGACTCCCGTGGGGCTGTTGCCGGAAGTCCTGCAAGGCGCGCTGGGACTGGTCTTGGCGGGCGAGGACGGCGTCCTCATGCCGCTGCCGGCTTCTCCCGCCGAGGACAACATTCTGAGACGCAGCGTGCAGGCCCGCCTGCACGCCGACGGATCGATTTCCGCCAACCTCATCGAAGAGTCCACCGGCAACGTGGGCGTGGCGGAACAAAAGCTCTTCAGCCGCCTTTCCCGGCCCGACTATCGGGCGGCCATCCAAGAATGGATCGTGGAAGACGCCACGGGCGCTCAACTGCAAGAGCTGCGGACTGATCCGCTGGGCGGCGGCAAAGAGGGACAATTCACCCTGGAGGTGGAATTCAATGCCCCTGCTTACGCCCAGGTGATGCAGTCGCGCATCATGCTTTTTCAGCCCATCCTGGTCGGCCGCCGCGACCGCAACCGTTTCGCTTCAGCTTTGCGCCAGCTTCCGGTTCAACTGGAGGCTCAGCAATTCGAAGAGGAAACGGTCTTCACTCTGCCTGCGGGCTTTGAGGCCGACGAGCTGCCCGAGCCGCTGCAACTCAGCGAGTCCTTCGGAGACTACCAAAGCTCCTGCCAAACCCAGGCGGGGGAAGTGCGCTGCCGCCGCAACCTGACCCTCAAACGCACCCTGGTGCCTCCCCACGACTACCCCCTCCTGCGCGATTTCTTCGAAAGAATCCGCAGCGCAGAACAAGCCCCGGCCGTCCTCATCAAGCCATGAAGGGATGGGCCAAAACCAAAACCCCCGCCCCACCGGTGGGGCGGGGTGGTGAGGAAAGCAGGAGAGCGCCTTTCCTCCGGCCAAGGCTGTGATGATCTCCGGTTAGAAGAAGACTACGTTACGGGGGTCTGACTGGCCTTCGGGAATGGCCTGAGATTCGGTTTCTTCGGCTTCTACGGCGTTCAGGAAGGGCATCTGGCGGCGCAGCTTGGCGCCCACTTCCTCGATGGCGTGGTAGCGCTCGCGGGTGCGGCTGGAGCGGAACCGGGGCTGGCCGCTTTCGCATTCTTCGATCCAGCGGCGGGCGAAGGATCCGTCGCGGATCTCGGCCAGCAGCTTGCCCATCTCCTGGCGAACCTCTTCGTTGATGACCCGCGGACCGGCGCTGTAGTCGCCGTACTCGGCGGTATCGCTGACCGAGTAGCGCATGTAGTTGAGTCCGCCGCGGTACATCAAATCGACGATCAGCTTCAGTTCGTGGAGGCATTCGAAGTAGGCCACCTCAGGCTGGTATCCCGCTTCCACCAGGGTCTCGAAGCCCGCCTTGACCAGTTGGCTGACCCCTCCGCAGAGGACGGCCTGCTCGCCGAAAAGGTCGGTCTCGGTCTCCTCGGCAAAGGTCGTGTAGATGACTCCCGCCCGCGCGCATCCCAGCGCCGCGGCGTAGGAGAGGGCCAGGTCGAAAGCCTGCCCCGAGGCATCCTGTTCCACCGCCACCAGCGCAGGCGTGCCTTCGCCGGCCTGATAGGTCTCGCGGACGCGGTGACCCGGGGCCTTGGGAGCCACCATGCTGACGTCGACGTCGCGGGGAGGCTGAATGGTGCCGAAGCGGATGTTGAATCCGTGCCCGAACATGAGCGTGTCGCCCGGCTCCAGGCAAGGCGCGATCTGCTGGCTGTAGAGCTGAGGCTGAACGGTGTCGGGAGCCAGGATCATGATGACGTCGGCCCATCGGCAGACCTCGGCTACGGTCTGCACCATGAGTCCGGCGGCCTGGGCCTTGGGCCAGCTTGCCGATCCTTTGCGCAGTCCCACCCGCACCTTGACTCCGCTCTCGCTGAGGTTGAGGGCATGGGCGTGCCCCTGCGAGCCATATCCGATAATCGCCACCTTCTTGGCCTTGATGAGATCCAAGTCGGCATCCTGCTGGTAAAAAGTCTGTGCCACGTTGTGTTTCTCCTTGCGGTTTTTCAAACTATCGAGCCGCCGTTAGAGACCGCCCATCCTCGCTTAGCAAAGACACCCTCTCAATTACCGGAGGACTTATGCGGTCTCTAACGGCCGCCCGATTGCTCGTTTCGGTTGACCCTTCGTTTTCTGACGCTGTTCCGCTCCCTGGACGGGAACCCTGCTCTGATGCCTGCTTGCCCCTCGACATGGCCACGGCTCCCGTGCGGGCCATCTCCAGGATCCCGAAAGGACGCAGGACTTCCACCAATCCCTCGATCTTGGAGTCGGAGCCGGTGATCTCGGCCACCAGCGCTTGCGGTCCGATGTCCACCACGCGGGCCCTGAAGACCTCGCACAGTTGCAGGATCTCGCGGCGGTTGGCCGGGTTGCAGCGCACCTTGACCAGCGCCAGATGGCGCTCCAGGCTGGGGCGTTCGGTGACGTTGTCGACCGAGAGGACGTTGATCAGCTTGTGCAGGTTGGCCTCAGCCCGCTCGGCCTCGGCCGCCCCGCCCTCCATCACCACCGTCATGCGGGAGATGCCGGGACGGTGGGTGTGTCCTACGCTCAGCGAAGCGATGTTGAAGGCGCGGCGCCGGAAGACGGAAGCCACCCGGTCCAGCACTCCCGGCTTGTCTTCGACGTGAAGGACCAGGGTCTGCAAGGGGCTCTGCCGGGGGTCGCGGTACTCTGAAATCACTCGCATAGCATCACCATCGGGATTGGGCCGTCTCCACCAGCGGATTCTCCTCCAGCGGACGCCTGATCATGTCGTGCAGGCAATTGCCCGCCGGAACCATGGGATAAACGCTGTCCTCTTGCTCGACCCGGAAGTCGACCACCACCGTACCTTGGGTGCGGCGGGCCTTGGCGATGGACTCTCTGGCCTGGCTGCGGGTTCTGGCCTGCAAGGTCTGAAGTCCGTGGGCCTGGGCCAGGAGGCAGAAATCGGGATTGCGCAGGGGCGTGGCACTGTAGCGTTTCTCGTAGAAGAACTCCTGCCACTGGCGCACCATGCCCAGATAACCGTTGTTGATGATGGCCACGTTGATGTCGAGCTCCTCCTGGGCGCAAGTCGAGAGTTCGCAGGCCGTCATCTGGAATCCGCCGTCGCCGCACACCACCCAGATTTCTCCTTCGGGACAGGCCATGCGGGCCCCGATGGCGGCGGGCAGGGCGAATCCCATGGTGCCCAGTCCGCCCGAGGTGATGAGCTGGCGGGGAAACTCGTGCTTGTAGTACTGAGCCTCCCACATCTGGTGCTGTCCCACGTCGGTCACCACCATGGCTTTGCCATCGGTCAAGTTCCAAATGTCGTTGATGACATGGGCGGCGTAAAGGCGTCCGTTGTCGGGCAGGGTCTGGATGTCGCGAACCGCCGAGTCGCCTTTCATCTCCTCGATGTCGGCATTCCACTGGCGGTGAGAGCATTCGTCGACCGCTTCGTTCAGTTGCAGCAGCGTGTCGCGCAGGTCGCCGACGATGCCTAGATCCACCTGCACGTTCTTGTTGATTTCGGCGCGGTCGATATCGACGTGGATCTTCTTGGCTGCGGTGGCGTATGTGGCCGGATTGCCCGTCACCCTGTCGTCGAAGCGCATGCCGAAGGCCAGCAGCAGGTCGGCTTGCTGGATGGCGTGGTTGACCCAGGACTCCCCATGCATCCCCATCATTCCCAGGTTGAGGGGATGAGAGGCGGGAAAGCCGCCCAACCCCAGCAGGGTGCAGGAGACGGGAATGGAGGTTTTGTCGACAAACTGCAGCAAGCCCTCGGTCGATCCCGATTGAATAACGCCTTGTCCAGCCAGAATCAGGGGTTTCTGAGCGGCGTTGATCAACTCGACGGCCTGCTGCAGTTCGTCCGGGAGGACTCCCGAGGCGGGGCGGGCTCCCGGCAGGCGGACTTCGATGTCGTCCCAATCGAAGTCGGCGCTCTCTTGCTGGGCATCTTTGGTGATGTCGACCAGCACGGGGCCGGGACGTCCGCTGCGCGCCAGGTGGAAGGCCTCCTTAATCGTGGGAGCGATGTGCTGGGCGCGGGTCACCAGGTAATTATGCTTGGTGATGGGAAGGGTAATGCCGGTGACGTCGCATTCCTGGAAGGCGTCGCGTCCGATGACCGGGCCGGGCACCTGTCCGGTGATGCACACCACGGGCGAAGAGTCCATCATGGCCGTGGCGATTCCCGTCACCAGGTTGGTGGCCCCGGGTCCGGAGGTGGCCAAGGCAACGCCCACCTTGCCCGAGGCCCGGGCATACCCGTCCGCCATGTGGGCTGCGCCCTGCTCGTGACGCACCAGCACGTGGCGGATGCGGTATTGGGTCAGGGCGTCGTAGGCCGGAAGAATAGCGCCGCCGGGATAGCCGAAGACGGTCTCCACCTGCTCCTTCAGCAAGCATTCCCAGATGATCTGGGCTCCCGTCTTTTGGCTCATGGTCGTTACCCCTCCGTTGCCTGGAGCCGCGCGCCGTCTCGGCCGACAAGGAAAGCCGAGAAGCGCGCGGAACCTAGCAACCGAGCCCGCACATCAGACCGCCTTGGGCTTGTGGCGGCCCTAATGCGTTACCCGCTAAACAGTGTCGATTGGGGCGGGCTGGCCCGGCGGCAAAGGGCACTATGCCCCAGGGCGCTTCATATGTCCAATTTATAATTTTTCTTATGTTTATTTATGATATTTATTCCATAAGCCTTGCAAATAGAGGCCTGTCGGTTTATAAATAGTCCCCGGCATGGATTATCAAGCTTTACGAGTTTTCTTGACGGTGGTGGAAGAAGGCAGCTTTTCCCGCGCTTCCGAGCGCCTGCTCCGCACCCAGCCGGCCGTCTCCTTGGCCGTGCGGCGGCTGGAGGAGGAAGTGGGCGAGACTCTGATCGACCGCTCCAGCCGCGAACTGCTGCTGACCGACGCCGGACGCACCGTGCTCGACTACGCCAAGCGGGCCCGCACGGTGGAGCGCGACCTCAACAACGCCCTCACCGAATTGCGCGATCTCTCGGCGGGACGCCTGACCATCGGTGCCAACGAGTCCTCCACCCTCTACCTGCTGCAGCACCTGAGCCGCTTCCGCAAGCTCTACCCCAAGGTCAGGGTGCAGGTGCTGCGCTGTCAGTCCTCGCGCATTCCCGACATGCTCCTGGGGGGCGAACTCGAACTGGGGGTGATTTCTTACCGTCCTGTGCAGAAGCAGATCGTCAGCCAGATCATCTTCACCGATCACCTCAGCTTCATCTGTTCGCCCCGCCACCGCCTGGCCTCGCAAAAGGAAGTCTCGATTCAGGAACTGGGAATGGAGACTTTCATTGCCCACAACGTCGTCTCTCCCTACCGGCGGGTGGTGCTGCAAAAGTTCCAGGAAAAGCGCGTTCCGCTCAATATGGACATCGAGATGCCCACGGTGGAAGCCATCCACAAGCTGATCCAGCGCGACGAAGGCGTGTCTTTCCTGCCCCGCATGTGCGTAGAACATGAAATCGAGCAGGGCACGCTGCGCGAAGTCGGCGTCAAGGAAATCCAGGTGGAGCGCAAGATCCGCCTGGTCTACCCCAAAAAGCGCACCCTCAGCCGCGCCTCCAAAGCCTTCCTCGACCTCCTCAGCCAAGACGAGGACCAGACCGCTTGACATGAAAAAGTGATGAAAGTATGCTGTCCACATGAGCAGCATGATTCAGATCCGAAATGTACCCGACGAACTGCATAAGCGAGTCAAGGCCAGAGCAGCTTTGGCAGGCATGTCGATGTCTGAGTTCATAATGCGTGAGCTGCGCAAGTCGCTTGAGCGGCCTACCCGCGCCGAAATCCTGGAGCGTCTTAAAAGTCTCCCCGAGCTAGAACTCTCGCCTTCGGCGGCTGATATGGTTCGCGAAGAGCGGGACCGGCGGTGATCGTACTTGATGCTTCGGTCTTGATTGAGCTGCTGCTCGCTACCCGCAGAGGCCGTCAAGTAGCGGATCGCATAACTTCGACCGATATATCCCTCCATGCCCCCCACCTTGTTGATCTTGAGGTGGCCCAGACGATCAGGCGCTGTGCCTTCAACGACACGATAACCGCCCAGCGCGGAAGACTGGCCCTGGAACACCTGCGCCAGCTCGACTTAGAGCGGCATCCTCATGAGCTTTACCTGCCTCGCATCTGGGAGTTGCGTCATAATCTGACTGCATATGACGCCGCCTATGTCAGCCTAGCCGAAGTCCTGGGCGCGACTTTGCTGACCGGAGACATCAGGCTGGCGAGCGCGCCTGGCGTCCAGGTCAAGGTGGAGATGTTCTGAGAATTGGAAAAGAAATGTCCCGGCGAGCCGGTAGTCATCGGGGTGCACTCGGCCAAAACCACGCCATACGGGCCGCCCGCGGACGCCGCGTCTCCACCCTCGAACTGCACTGGCAGGAGGCGTCTCAGAAGCAGCGGCCGGGAGGGTAGCGGTGCTTGACACGAACAGGGCCATCCACTAAGATTCGAGCTTCTTGGGGAGGATGGCTAAAAGCCGCTTGTTACAAGGGTTTTGCTCGTGGAACTGATCGTTTTTTACTTATTGGCGGCGTTGGCTGTGGGATCGGCCCTGGCCGTCGTTTTTCAGCGCCGCGCCGTCTACAGCGCCCTGGCTTTGATCATCTGTTTCGGAGCCATCGCGGCCCTCTTCATTCAGTTGGGAGCCTACTTCATCGGCGCCGTCCAGATCATCGTCTACGCGGGCGCCATCATGGTGCTCTTTCTCTTCGTCATCATGCTGCTCGATCCCAAGACCGAGATCTTCCGCGCCAAACGTCAGGGCGCCATCCTGATCGCGGCCAGTCCCATGGTTGTTTTCGTGGCCTATGCCCTCATCCGCACGCTGAGAACGGGGGGGCCGGCGGGAGGCCTGGGAGAGAGAGGGTCGCTGCATGAAGTGGCCCGCTTACTGTTCCGCGACTACCTGCTCCCCTTTGAGCTGACATCGATACTCATCCTGGTGGCCGTCATCGGCGCCATCGTGCTGGCCAAACGGCAAAAGGACTGACTTGGCTATGGTTCCGACAGCACATTATTTGATTCTGGGAGCGGTGCTCTTTTCCATCGGATCGTTCGGCGTCCTCTTCAGACGCAACGCCATCACCATGTTCATGTGCGTCGAGATCATGCTCAACGCCGTGAACCTGACCCTGATCGCCTACTCCCGCAGCCTGCAGCAGGTGGACGGCCAGATCTTCGTCATCTTCGTCATGGTGGTGGCCGCCGCCGAAGCCTCGGTGGGGCTGGCCATTATCGTGGTGCTGCGCAAACGCCAAGGCACGCTGGATGTCGACTCCATCGACAATATGAAATGGTGACCCATGCTGGATAGCTTTCCCATATTGCTGCTCTTCCCCCTGCTGGGAGCCGCCATCTGCGGACTGGCGGGCAAGCGGCTGCCGGAGCGGGCGGTGGGCGCCATCGCCTGCTCGGCCGTCTTTGCCTCCTTCCTGGTGGCGGCGGCCAGCTTCTTCGAGCTGCTGGGACTGTCGCCGGAGCAGCGCGTCCGCGTGGTCGAGGCCTTTACCTGGATTCAAGCCGGAGACTTCGCCTCCAGCGCTTCCTTCCTCTTCGATCCCCTTTCCTCCCTCATGATCCTGGTGGTCACGGGAGTGGGCTTCCTCATTCACCTGTATTCCATGGGATACATGCAGGGAGAGGACGGATACTACCGCTACTTCGCCTATCTCAACCTCTTCATCTTCATGATGAGCGTGCTGGTGCTGGCCGACAACTACCTGCTCATGTTCGTGGGCTGGGAAGGCGTGGGACTGTGTTCTTACCTGCTCATCGGCTATTACTTCAAGGAGCGCTTCGCCGGGGATGCCGCCAAGAAAGCCTTCATCGTCAACCGCATCGGCGATTTCGGCTTCCTGCTGGGCATGTTCCTGCTCTTCAGCGAATTCGGAACCCTGGCTTACCTGGACGTCTTCGAGAGCGTGTCGGCCCTTTCGCCCGAAAGCGGCTTCGGCGTTCTTTCCCTGATCACCCTGCTCTTTTTCGTCGGCGCCACCGGCAAAAGCGCCCAGATTCCGCTCTTCACCTGGCTGCCCGACGCCATGGCCGGCCCGACCCCGGTCAGCGCCCTCATCCACGCCGCCACCATGGTTACGGCCGGCGTCTACATGATCGCCCGCTCCTCGGCCCTCTACAGCCGGGCCCCCGACACCCTGCTGATCGTGGCGGTGGTGGCCCTGGCCACGGCCCTGCTCTCGGCACTGATCGCGGTAGCCCAGCGCGACATCAAGAAAGTCCTGGCCTATTCCACCGTCAGCCAGCTCGGCTACATGTTTCTGGCCTGCGGAGTAGGCGCCTACACGGCTGGCATATTTCATCTCATGACCCACGCCTTCTTTAAGGCTCTGCTCTTTTTGGGCTCAGGAAGCGTCATCCTGGCCATGCATCACCAGCAGGACCTTTTCAAGATGGGAGGGCTGCGCAAGTACCTGCCCTGGACCTGGGCCACCATGGGCATCGCCACTCTGGCCATTGCCGGATTCCCCTTTCTCTCGGGCTTCTTCTCCAAGGACGAGATCCTTTGGGAAGCTTTCTCCAGTCCCTACGGCGGACCGGCCTTCTACGCGGTCGGGGCCCTGGTTGCCGGATTGACGTCCTTTTACATGTTCCGCCTCATGTTTCTTTGCTTCCACGGTTCGGAACGCATCGAGATGGGCGAGCATCACGGCGATGACGACCATCACGCCCAAGGACCCGAGAAGCAAGCCCATCACGATGCCAAACCCAAGGAACCCGGCATGGTGGTGCTGCTTCCGCTGGTGCTGCTGGCCGTGCTTTCCTTCATAGGCGGATGGGTGGGCCTGCCGCCCTGGCTGGCTGAGACCAACCAGTTGCATCACTTCCTGGAGCCGTCCTTCCAGTACAAGTACTCGTTGGCCGCGGCGGGCGAGCATCACGGCGACCATACCGCCATGGAGTTGACCTTGGCCGGCTTGGCGGTGGCCCTGGGATTGGTGGGATTTCTGGTGGCCTACTGGTCTTACATCCGAGATCCCGAGCTGCCGCAACGGGTATCCACCCGCTTCGCCGGAGCTTATCAACTCATGCGCAACAAGTTTCTGGTGGACGAGCTATACGACGCCCTCTTCGTCCATCCCCTGCAGTGGATTTCGCGCAACATCCTGTGGCGGCTCATGGACGCCTCCATCATTGACGGGCTGGTCAACGGAACGGCCGCCCTGGTGCAGATCTTCAGCCAGATGGCGCGTCGCATGCAGACCGGCTACGTGCGCAGCTACGCCGCCTGGGTGCTTTTCGGCACCGTGCTGATTTTCGTCTTCTATTTCACCTCGTGAGCTTATGTCTGAGAGCATGATCCTTACCGTCGTCTTGTTGCTGCCCGGCCTGGGGGTACTGGCTCTGGCGCTGCTCCCCTCCGGCAGCAAGGAAATGCTGCGCCTGACGGCACTGGCGGCCACCACCTTGACCTTTCTGGCTTCCATTCCCCTGTGGACGGGATTCGAGGCAGCTTCAGGCGCCATGCAGTTCACGGCTGAAGCGCCCTGGTTCACGCTGGGGACTTTCCAGGCCCGCTACGCCGTGGGCATTGACGGCATCAGCCTCTTCCTGGTCCTGCTCACCAACCTCATCATGCCCCTCTGCATCCTCGCCAGTTGGCATGTGGAAAAACACCTCAAGGGCTACCTCATCTCCATGCTGGCCCTTCAGGTGGGAATGGTGGGCGTGTTTATCGCTTTAGACCTGGTGCTCTTCTACCTGTTCTGGGAAGTCATGCTCATCCCCATGTACTTCCTGATCGGGATCTGGGGAGGCGAACGCCGCATCTACGCGGCCGTCAAGTTCTTTCTCTATACCGCGGCCGGATCGCTGCTCATGCTGGCGGCGCTCATCACGCTCTACTTCAAGGTGGGCAGCCTCAACATAGTGGAATTGACCCAGGCCCTCAGCAGCGGAGCCGTCTTTCTCGACGAAACGACGGCTTTCTGGCTCTTCTCGGCTTTCTTCCTGGCCTTCGCCATCAAGGTGCCCCTCTTCCCCTTCCACACCTGGCTGCCCGACGCCCACGTGGAAGCGCCCACGGCGGGATCGGTCATCCTGGCCGGCGTACTGCTCAAGATGGGGACCTACGGACTGCTGCGCTTCTGCCTGCCCATGTTCCCCGAAGCGGCCGTGCAGGCGGCGCCCACGGTGTCCTGGCTGGCCATCATCGCCATCATCTACGGCGCCCTGGTGGCCATGGTGCAGCCCGACGTCAAGAAGCTGGTGGCCTACTCCTCGGTCAGCCACATGGGACTGATCGTGCTGGGCATCTTCGCCTTCAACATGCAGGCGGTGGAGGGAGCCACCATGCAGATGCTCAATCACGGCATCTCCACCGGCGGACTCTTCCTGCTGGTAGGCATGATCTACGACCGCCGCCACACCCGGAAGATCGAAGACTTCGGCGGACTGGCCCAGTCCATGCCGGTCTACGCCGTGCTCTTCATGGTCATCACCCTTTCCAGCATCGGGCTCCCCGGCCTCAACGGATTCGTGGGCGAGTTCCTGACCCTGCAGGGGACCTTCCTGGCCAATCCCCTCTACGCCGCCTTCGCCACCACGGGAGTCATTCTCTCGGCGGTCTACATGCTGTGGATGTACCAGCGGGTCTTCCTGGGCAAGGTCTCCAGCTCGGAAAACCGTACTCTCTCCGACCTGTCGCCGCGTGAAATCGGACTCCTTTTGCCGCTGGTCATCCTGGCTCTGTGGATGGGCCTTTACTCCAGTTCTTTCCTGCGGCCCATGGACGCATCCATTCAAAAAATCGTAGACCGGGTCGAGGACGTTCGCCAGAACCAAGACATGCGGGTGGAAAATCGTGGAAATTAATTACGCAGCGATTCTCCCTGAGATCATTCTGAGCCTGACCGGCATCCTGGTCATGCTGCTGGTCCCCTCCGTCCGGAAGGATGGCCAGAAGAGGCTGGGATGGCTCTCGGTCGGCGGCATCGCCGCTGCCTTGGCGGCGGCGGGATGGCAACTGGGGACCTCCTCCGGTGCGGCCTTCTCCGGAATGATCGTGCAGGACGAGTTCGGCACTGTGACGCGCCTGCTGCTGCTGCTGGTGAGCGGGCTCATCGCCGCTTCCGCCATACCCTACCTGCGGCGCGAGGGCATCCTGCAGGGAGAGTTCTTCTGCCTGCTGCTCTTCGCCACCGTGGGCATGTGTTTCATGGCTTCCAGTTCCGACCTGATCATGACCTTCCTGGGATTGGAAACCCTCTCCATCGCCACCTACGTGCTGGCCGGAATGCGCCAGAAGGCGGACGTCAAGTCGGCGGAATCGGCCTGGAAATATTTCATCCTGGGGGCCTTCTCCACCAGCTTCATGCTCTACGGAATCGCCTTCCTCTACGGCCAGGCGGGCTCGACCCGCTATCCCGAAATCGCCGCCTTCATCTCCCAGGGGACCTTCGACGGCACCCTCTACCTGGGCGTGGGACTGCTGCTGGTGGGATTCGGATTCAAGGTGGCCATGGCGCCCTTTCACGTCTGGGCTCCCGACGTCTACCAGGGAGCGCCCCTGCCCGTCACTTCCCACCTGGCGGTGGGATCGAAGGCCGCCGCCTTCATCGCTCTGCTGCGCATCTTTCAGCAAGTGACGCCCGAGATCAACGAGTACTGGGTGGACGCCTTGTGGATGGGAGCCGTCCTGACCATGGCCATCGGCAACGTGGCGGCCATTTCGCAACGCAACCTGAAGCGGCTGCTGGCCTATTCCTCAGTGGCCCACGCCGGTTACATTCTGGTGGGCGTGGCGGCCCACAACCAACTGGGCGCCCAGGGCATCCTCTACTACCTGTCGGCCTACGCGCTGATGACCATCGGAGCCTTCGTCATCATCCAGGTCATCAGCTTGAAGGGCGAAGCAGGCATCGACCTGGAAGACTTCAAAGGAATCGGCTTCAAAGCCCCTTTTCTGACCCTTTCCCTTTCTATTTTCCTCATATCCATGGCGGGCATTCCCGCCACCGCCGGATTCATGGGCAAGTTCTTTCTCTTTTCGGCGGCCATCCAACAACAGCTTTACTGGCTGGTGGTGATTGCGGTCATCACTTCGGCCATCGGTCTCTACTACTATCTACGAGTCATCGTAGTCATGTTTATGCAGGAAGGCTCCTCCCAGCCCCTCAGCGTGGAACTGACAACCAGCCTCAGGGCCATCATCCTTCTGCTGGTTTTGGGAACGCTCTTCCTGGGACTCTATCCGGCTCCCCTCCTGGAGCTGGCGAACGGAGCAGTGCAGTTTTGAAAGACGTTCAAGAGAAACTTAAGCAGGAAATCAAGATTCTTGAGAAGGAACTTCGAGAGGAGTTGCCCAAGGCTTTGAAGAAGGCCATCGAAATGGGCGACCTGCGTGAAAACGCCGAATACCAAACGGCCAAGGAACGGCAGAGCTACGTCCAAGCCAAACTGGCTCAGTTGCAGCAGAGGCTCTCCAAGCTTTCCATGGTCAACTTGGACAAGATCCCCACCGACCGGGCCTCTTATGGGTCCACGGTGGTTCTCTACGACATCGACAGGGAAGAGGAATTCACCTACCACCTGGTTTCCAGCGAGGAATCCGACGTGGCCCAGGGCAAGGTCTCCACCACCTCACCCATCGGACGGGCGCTGATGGGCTGTCAGGTCGACGACGAAGTCCGCATCCGCACTCCCCGAGGCGTCCGCAACTGCGAGATCCTCAGCCTCACTACCATCCATGACAAAGCTCAGGCTACGCTTGAAAAGGAGCCCGAGGAATGAACCCAGCGGCGCCTCGGCGAGGAATCAGGAGGGCCTGCCGTCCATAGCCCTGGCCAAGGAGGGTTGTTTCTCCCTCCTCGAGGAGATCACTGGTAGAGCCGCGACCCGATGAGGTACTCGTTCTTGAGCTTCTTCTTAATGACCACGTAGCTGCCGAAGACGTGAGCCGGCTCGACCCGCTCGGCCCAGGATCCGTCGCGGGCCTGAACCCAGAGAGCGGCGTCAAGCTCGATCTCGCTGGAGATCTTTACCAGCAAGATGGTCTCGCCGGAATAGGTGTCGGAGAGCAGTTCACCCACCTGCCGGGCATCGCCAGGGATGCGCATGACGTCATCCTGGGCTGGGAAGACCAGCCCCGACAGCGCCGCCAGCAACACAAACGACACGAATGCTTTCTTCATCATTCTTCCATCTTAGCCGAAGGCCGGCGCTGATTTGGTGATGAAAATCGCAAAGTGACGGGGCGGAACTTTCTCGGGCGACGGGCCTCTACAGTACAATGAAGCGGAAAGCCGCCAATACGACGGGGATATGAGCAAGCACGATTCACCCAGGGACAAAGCCGAAAACCCATGGTCGCCCAAGGCCCTGCTGCAGCGTTTGCGCTCGCTGGAGGGAGCGGAGGCCGGGGGCCGCCAGGGCCAGTCGGCGCCAGCGGGCGAGAACGGATGGTCGCCCAGGGTTCTGCTGCGCCTGGACCAGGGCGGAAAAGTCTTTTGGGCCTTCTATGCCCTGGCCGTGGTGGCGGCCATGCTGCTGGGAGGACTGGCGGGGATGGTCTTCGGCTACGCCCTCGACCTGCCGCGCGTCGACGAACTGGGCGACATCCGCCCCGGAACCGTCACCGAGATCTACAGCGCCGACGGGCGCGTGATCGGCCAACTGGCGCTGGAAAAGCGCATCCTCATCCGCTACCAGGACATCCCCGAGCAAATGAAGGATGCCGTTCTTGCCATCGAGGACGCCGATTTCTTCGAGCACGCCGGAATCGACTTTCAGCGCGTGCTGGCCACCGTCGTCAACAACATCATCAACTGGGAACGAAAGGGAGCCTCGACTCTCACCATGCAGCTTTCAAAGCTGCGTTTGACCAGCTACGAGCGCACCTACGAGCGCAAGATCAAGGACGCGCTCTACGCAGTGGAGATCGAGAAGAACTATTCCAAGGAACAGATCCTCACCTTTTACTTCAATCAGATCTACATGGGCCACGGCATCTACGGCATCGCGACGGCGGCCGATTTTTACTTCAGCAAGGGGCTGGACGAGTTGACGCTGGCCGAATCGGCCTTGCTGGCAGGTCTGATCCAAAGTCCTCCCCGCTACTCGCCCATCAATTCCATGGAAAGGGCCGCGGCGCGCCGCAACATCGTGCTGGGGCGGATGCGGGCCGAAGGCATGATCGATGTCCAGCAGATGGAGGAGGCCCGGCAGGAGCCCATCACCCTGGACGTTCGCAAGCAAGACCCCGGGATCGCTCCCTACGCGGTGGAGGCGGTGCGACAGCGCCTTTCCGAAATGGGATACAACACCGAAAACATCTGGAACGAGGGCCTGCGCATCCACACCACCATCGACTACGACATGCAGCAGGCCGCTCAAGAAGCCGTGCGGGCCGGCCTGGAGGCCTTCGACAAAGAACGCCGTGACTGGGAAGGCGCACCGCTCAACATTCTCGACCAGGGCGGCAACCTGGAAGAATACCGCCATCCCGAATGGCGCCTCATCTTCTACCGCGACATGCTGGTCCATGGCCTGGTGCTGGAAGCCGGAGCCGACAGGGCCAAAGTCAGGATCGGCAGCTACCTGGCCGAAATCACTCCCGAAGACATCGCCTGGACGGACAGGAAAAAGGTGGACGAGGCGCTCAAGAAGGGCGATGTCGCTCTCTTCAGGCTCAAGGAGATCGACCGTGCCGCCCGCACCATCAAGGCCTCTCTGGACCGCATACCCGAAGTCCAGGGCGCCATGATCGTGCTCGACAACAGGACCGGCGCCATCCGCGCCATGGTGGGCGGATACGACTATCAATACAGCGAGTTCAACCGGGCCACTCAGGCCCTGCGCCAACCGGGCTCGGTCTTCAAGCCCTTCACCTACGTGACGGCATTCGAAAACGGACGCACTCCCTTGGAGACCGAACTGGACGAGCCGGTCAAGTTTCTGGACGGCCTGGGGCGGCCTTACGAGCCCGGCAACTCGGACGGACTCTACAAAGGCGTCCTCACCCTCTATCAGGCCTTCGGTGAATCGCGCAACATCCCCACCCTGCGGCTGGCTCAGAAGCTGGGCATGGAGAAGGTGGTGGCGGTGGCCAAGCGCTTCGGCATCCGGCGCAACATGCCGCCTTTCCTTCCGGTCGCCATCGGAGCCGGCGAAGTGACGCTGCAGGAGATCACTTCGGCCCTCTCGGTCTTTCCCAACCAGGGTTTCAGGGCCACTCCCTTCCTCATCGAGGGCGTGGAAGACTACGAAGGCACCCTCAAGGAGGAGCACCGCATTCAGGTCGAGGACGTGGTCAGCGAGGATGTGGCCGACAAGATGCTTTTCATGCTGCGCGGCGTGGTCACGCAGCCTCGCGGAACGGCCCGGCGCGCCCTGGTACTGGGGCGTCCCATCGCGGGCAAGACGGGCACTACCGACGACTACACCGACAGTTGGTTCGTGGGCATCACGCCCCAGGTGACGGCCGGCGTGTGGGTGGGCCACGACGAGAAGAAGACTCTGGGCAAGAAGGTCTACGGCTCCACCCTGGCCCTGCCTATCTGCATCGATTTCTATCAGCGCATCGACGACAAGCTGCCGGCCGAGAACTTCCACATCGCCTACGACGTCGACCCCCGCGACATCGAATACGCCGCCAGCCCCATCCCGCAAGACCAGGAAGGGGAACCCATCACGCCCACTCCCCGCAAAAAGCGCCGCGTCCTCCCCTCCGGCATAGAAGTAGAAGAAATCCCCCCGCCTCCGCCGCCTGACAAGAGAAACAGCAGCGGGCGATAGGCAAACTTCGAACTTCGCATATCGCCAATCGCACTTGACCCTATCGCCGGGCAAAAGCCCAGGCTCCTATTTCTTGCGGTCGAGGACGAATTGGGTGAGGTTCAGGAGGGCTTGGCGGTAGGGGCTGTCGGGGAAGGTCATGAGGCACTTGCGGGCCTTGTCGGCGTACTCGGTGGCTTCGCGGCGGACGTCCCTGAGGGTGTTGTATTCCTCGGCCAACTCGATGATGCGGCGCTTGTTGGCGTTGGTGTAGTCGGCGTTGCGCACCACCTGGCGCACTTCCTCGGCGTCCTCGCGCCTGGCCCTTTGCAGCAGGTAGATGACGGGCAAAGTGACCTTGCCCTCCTCCAGGTCCTTCAGGTTGGGCTTGCCCATTTGGGCCTGGGTCGAGGTGTAGTCGAGCAGGTCGTCGATCAACTGAAAAGCCATGCCCAGGTACTGGCCGAAATTCCACAGGTTGAGTTCGGCTTCCGGGCCCTTGTCGGCCACGATGGCCGAGAGCTTGCAGCACCCCGCGAAAAGATAGGCCGTCTTGCGCATGCAGATGGCCAACTGTTCGTCGCGGGTGATGTCGAGGTTGCCGTTGTGGTCCAGTTGCATCAACTCGCCTTCCACCAGCTTGCGGGTGATGTTGATGAGGATCTCCAGGTAGCGCATCTCCTGCAGGTCGAGGGCCAGGTAGAAGCAGGTCATGTAGAGCCAATCGCCCATAAGGACCGTGCAGGTGTTGCCCCATTGGGTGTGCACGGCGGGCCGTCCGCGGCGCATCTTGGAATTGTCGATGATGTCGTCGTGGACCAGGGTGGCGACGTGAATCAGTTCCAGAATCACGCCTATGTGAATGACCGCGGGACCGTTGTAGCCGCACATCTTGGAGGTCAGCAGCGACAGCGTGGGCCGCATGCGCTTGCCTCCGCTGTCGTGGATGTAGCGGTTGATCTCCTCCACCACCGGAACCGCCGAACGGACCCGGTCGCGCAGCCCCACTTCAACGTCGGCCAATTCCGGTTGGACGAGCTTGAAAATGTCATCGATGGAGAATTCAGAAGGGGCCGCTGCTGCTTTCATGATCGCCCGCGTACTATACCACGACGGTAGGCGAGCTTGAATGCCAGCTCATACCTGAAAGAGCGTCCGGAAATTGCCGCTGGTGGCGGAGGCTGTTTGCCCAGAGGAGAGGCCGCGCACCTCGGCCAGTTTCTCGCCCGCGAGGGCCACATAGGCGGGCTGATTGGTCTTGCCGCGATGAGGGACGGGAGCCAGATAGGGCGCATCGGTTTCGACCAGCAAGCGATCGAGCGGAGCCCTTCGGGCCACATCGCGCACGTTGGCGGCTTTGTTGAAGGTCAGCATTCCGCCGAACCCCAGATAGAACCCCAGTTCCAGCCCGCACTCGGCCAGTTCCCAACGGCTGCTGAAACAGTGCAGCACGCCGCGGGGCCCTTGGTCGTCCCCGCCGTACTCCTCCCGCAGGATGCGGCAGGTGTCCTCCTCGGCGTCCCGGCTGTGGATGATGATGGGCTTGGAGACGCTTCGCGCCAGCCGAATCTGGGCGCGAAAGGCCTCCTGCTGGACCTGCCGGGGAGCATTGTCGTAGTAGTAGTCGAGGCCGATTTCGCCCCAGGCGACCACCCTGGGATGGTCCATGAAGGGGAGGATCTGTTGGCCCACCGACGGATCCCACTTGGAGGCATCATGAGGGTGCACCCCCAAGGAGGCCACCACCATCTCGGGATAGCTCTCGGCCAGTCCTGTGACGGACTCGCAGACGCCGGGCGAATGGGCTACGCAACCCACTGTGAGGATGCGGTCGACCTGGGCGCGTCGGGCGTTGTCGAGCACCTCGGGCAGGTGGTCCTTGAGGTCGGGGAAGTCGAGATGGCAGTGCGAGTCGATCCACATGGCTTGCTCCTCACTCGCCGGCCTCAGATTCCATTTGATCCAGCAGGCGGCTGAGACGCCGGCTCAGCACCTTGAGGGGCAGGTCTTGCTGGCGGGCCAGGCGCCGCAGGTCTTCAAACTCGGGGGCGATGTTGAGGATCTCCTCCCCGCGCCGGGCGATCTTGACGCGCACGCGGCCCCACGGCGTTTCCACGGCGCGGATTTCGCGCTCCAGCACAGTGCGGTCCATCAGGCGGCGGCGGACCCCCAGCGTCGAGGTTTCACGCAGAAGCAGATCGGTCAGCCGTGCGCCGTCCTGAGGCCGGCAGAGCAGCGAGAGCAGCACTCCGGGACGGTTCTTTTTCATCTGCACCGGGGTGTAGAAGACGTCCAGGGCGCCTTGCTCCAAGGCCACTCCCATGAAGTGCCCGCAGAGCTGGCCGTCCATGTCGTCGACATTGGCCTCCAGCAGCATGACCTGGTCCTCGCCGCAGGAGGGGGCCGGCGCTTGGGCACCTTCCTCGGTCAAGGTATCGGCCAGCATGATGCGCAGCATGTTGGGCACCTGCTCGAACTGGCGGTCGCCCGCTCCGTAGCCGGAGCGTCCCAGGCGTACGGTGGGCATGGGCCCGCGTTCCACCAGGTGGGCCAACACGGCGGCACCCGTGGGAGTGGTCATCTCGGCTTCGACTTCGCCTGGATAGGCGGCCAGTCCCTGCATCAGCTCAGCGGTGGCGGGCGCGGGCACGGGCCAATTGCCATGAGAGAAGCGCACCGTCCCATGTCCCAGGTTGACGGCGGCGGTATAGAAGCGCTCCACCTGGAAGTAACGGAAACCGATGCAGCAGCCCACGATGTCGATGATGGAATCGACGGCTCCAACCTCGTGGAAATGGACTTTTTCTAGGGTGCTTCCGTGCACCTTGGCCTCGGCCTCGCCCAAGCGCTTGAAGATGCCCAGCGCGGTCTCTTTGACCCAGTCGTCGAGTCGGGACTGCTCGATCATGCGCCGGATGTGGGTGTAGTGACGATGGTGGTGGCCGGGCTGGGCGGCTTCCACTCTGAAATCCTGCCCGAACAGGCCTTGGCGTCCGATGCGGGTGGAGGACAGGTCGTATTCCTCCTCCATCTCCAGCTTGGAGAGCTGACTGCGCAGATGTTCCATAGGCAGGCCCAAGTCGAGAAGAGCCCCCAGGATCATGTCGCCGCTGATGCCGTTGAAAGGGTCGAAATAGAGAACCTTAGCCATGTTTTTGAACCTCCGCTAGCCGACGAAGGTTATCAGAATAGCATTTCCCCAGGAGAAAGCGCGGGCCGCAATTCCTCAGCGAATCGAGCGTTTTGCTATGATTTTCAGGAAACCTGCTGGAGAAAAATGGGCATGAGAATTCCGGTCGCTTGTCTTCTGCTGACGGTTTGGCTGCACGGCCCCGTGGCGGCGTTTCAGGAGCAACCCGAGGCGCCGCCGCTGCAGAACCTTCTCTCTTCCAAGGAATGGAGAGACTACCAGAAGGACGCCCGTTACAAGGAGCGCATGAAGGTCTTCCGCAAGGCCTTCGAGCGCTGGGAGGAAATCCTCGAACAGCAGGCCCGCGACCGCCAGCACCAGGGCATGTCCGATACCCTGGCCTCTATGAGATACCTCAGCCAGTACGCCTACCACGAGCCTACCCTGGACCAATTCCCCAAGGACCGGCGGGCCAAGAAGACCAAGAAGCTGGAAATCACGCTGCGCAAGCTGATTTCTTTCCTCGAGGACCTGAGGTTCCAATTCCCCTACGAAATGGAAGAGGATCTGCAAGAAGCCAGGCGCGACCTGGAGCGCCTGCGCGAGCAGCTCTTGGCGGGCATTTTCGGACGTGCCTTCCAGCCCGAGGCGGAGGAGGGATCCAACAGCTCTGAGCCGCCTCCGCCGGGAAGCGGACTCTCAGCGATGCTGATGTCCTTGAGCGGCTCGCCCGCAGGAGCCTCCCTCAAGGGCGCGATCCAGCGCCGACGTCAGGGAGTGAGGGGCGATCAGTTCACGGAAGAGGAATTTGACCTCATCCGCCTCAATCAGGGCCTGGGGTTCAGGGTGGACGTTTTCCTCGACATCGCCGAAAGCCGAATCGTGGAACTCACCCGTCGCCTCAAGGACGAGGAGTATGTCCCCGAGGCGTCCGACAAAGAGGACGCCAAGCGCATCGAGAAGAACCGTAAGCAGGAAGAGAAGCGCCGCAAGGCCGAAGCGGAAGGCGGCGAGAAAGCCGAGAATCCCCTGCTCTTCTTCACTCCTCCCCAACTCGTGCAAGCTTACGAACGGGCCATGGACGGCATCACCATCAACGTGGATGATGCCTACAAGCGGCAGGCCGCTTCCGAAGATGCGATCCGCGCCGTGATGAAGAAGCTGGATAAGAAGGCGCCCGACTACCTCAAGCAGATTCAGGAGTTCAAGAAGGTGGCGGTCGAGACGCGCGACGAGCCTCTTTACCGGGAACTGCTGGAAGCCGAGAAGATCACCGAAGTGGCCATCCAGGGCTCCCGTCATTTCCTCGAGGGCAGCGAGTAGCGCCTTTGCGCCTGCGGCGAACTTCCAAGATCCGACGACCAAGGTACAAGCGGAAATGGGACGGGACTAGTGCAGTGCGTCAGAAGTTTTGAGCCAGCCTGTCGCGTTATCCCACGCCTTCAGCGTTCGCACCTTGCCTTCCGAAACCCAGGGTGGCGCCGCCGTCTCGCTGGCGCTCGCCTCGGCTGACCCTGGGCTGGCGAATCGCTCGCCTTCAGCGAGCCCGGACTTGACTTTCAACACAGTCGCTGGGCTAGCGAATCGCTCGCCTTCAGCGAGCCCGGACTTGACTTTCAACACAGTCGCTGGGCTAGCGGCTCCCCTTCATCAGGGAGCTTTTGCGCGACGTTCAACACGGTCGCTGCCGACCCTCAGAAGCCTTGCCTCGCCCTCCCTGGCCTTTGGCGGAGGAAGGGGCTGGCGAATCTGTCCACTGCAGGACAAGAAACGGAGGGTGGTCCTGGCTCAGAACTTATGACCGGCAGCACTAGGATTCACCACTGCAGCAAGATCAGTTCTGAGCTGAAGCCGGGGCCGAAGGCGGCGGCCAGTCCGTAATCGCCCTTGCGGGGATTGGAGAGGCGCTGGAAGCGCTCCAGGATGAAGAGCAGCGTCGGGCTGGACATGTTGCCGTAGTTCTCCAGCACCCAGCGGCTGTGGGCCAGTTGTTCCTCCTTCAGTTCCAGAACCTCGGCCAGCACTTGCAGGATCTTGGCGCCGCCGGGATGGACCAGAAAGTGGGAAAGGTCGCTCAGTCCCAATCCCTGACGCTCGAGGAATTGAGCGATGTTGTCGCGGATGCGGTCGCCGATCAAAGTCGGAATCCGGCGCGAGAAGATGACGCCCAACCCGTGCTCGCTGAAGTCCCATCCCATCACGTCCATGGTGTCGGGCCAGAGGGTGCTGTGGGAAGCCACGATGCGTGGACAGCGGGCCCCGTTGGCTTGGGAGCCCGAGCACACCAGCACGGCGGCCGCACCGTCGGAGAAGAGGGACGATGCCACCAGGTTGGCCTTGCTGAAGTCGTGGAACTGAAAGGTCAAAGAGCACAATTCGACGCTCACCAGGAGAACGCAGCCCTGACCCGGCACGCGCGACAGGTCGAGAAGCCGGGAGAGTCCGGCGGCTCCTCCCGCGCATCCCAGTCCGAAGACGGGGGTGCGGCGCACGTGGGCATCGAAACCCATCTCGTTGATGAGGTGGGCGTCGATGCTGGGGGTGGAGAGTCCGCTGGTGGAAACGAAAATCAGGTGATCGACGTCTCCCGGGCTCCGTCCGGCTCTTTGCAGGCACTCCTGAGCGGCTTGCCGCCCCAGCTTGCGGGCCCAGCGGATGTACTCTCCGTTGGTGTCGGTGAAGGAATGCCGGCTGTCGTACCACTGCAGCGGCACGCACAGATGGCGCGTCTTGACGTTGACGTTGTCGAAGATGGGGATGAGACGCCTCATGTCGCGGCGGCCGCGCGAGAAGTGATGGAGAGCGGCATCGCGGATATCTTCCTGAGCGAGCACGTGCGGAGGCACGGCTGTGGCGATCGCTTGGATGACGGGCATTGCGCTAGTCTAGCATTTCGCGATGAGCCCAGGTAATGCCCGCGAACCCGGCTCCTCCTGCCTGCAAAATCTCCTTTTCCTTCCAGGGTCCGGCCCCGCCCAGCGCCAGCACGGGGATCTTCACCCGGCCGGCCGTGCGGCGCAGCCCCTCCAGTCCCAACAGCGGACCCGAGGCGCTCTTGGAAAGGGGAGCGAAAATGGGACTGAGCAGCAGGTAGTCGACGCCCTCCGCCTCGGCCTCCAGAGCCGCTTCAAGGCTGTGCACCGACTTGCCCACGATGGCGGGACGCCCGCCCTTCTCCCATCTGCGGGCGGTCTGGCCGGAGGTCAAGTGCACTCCGGCTCCCGCGGGCAATTGAAGGTGGCCCGGAGAATTGACCAGCAAGACACGCCCTCGCCGCCGGGCTTCCTCAGCCGCCACTTCCAGCAGCCGGGCCAGAGCCTCTTGGTCGAGGTCCTTCTCGCGCAACTGCACGGCATGACTGGAAACGGCGAAGAGACGGCGCAGATAGCGGCGGTGATCCAGATCCGCGAAAGCCCTACGATTCGAGATGGCGTAACGAATCGCCTGACTTGGCGGAGCGTTGGGGAAGAACGAAGACACGCAGAACCTCCCACAGGCCCAAAGTCACGTTGGCCAGCCCCAGGCCCGACACCGCGCCCCGGAAGTAATTGCTCAGCACCGCCTCGCGAAGGGGAGAAGAAAGATAATTGAGCAGGGAGTTCTGGTCCCAAAGCTCCAGCCAGGGGAAGATCATGAGAAAGAGGCCCACCTCGAAGCAATAGAGCAGGTAAACGAAAAAAAGCAGGCGGTTGAACATGGGCATTTCCGGGCTGGCCCGCTCTCAATCAGCCGAGGCAAGTTGTTCGAGACGCTCTTTCACATCCCGGTAGGAATCGTCCTTTTCGGTGATTTCGAGCAAGGCCTGGCGAGCTTCCTCAGCCTCTCCGCGCGATTGCAGAGCGCAAGCCAGGTCATACTGCAGGGCCTTCCACTCGAAGTCTTTCATGTCTTCGATGGCCAGGCCTTCACGGGCCCAACGAATGGCCCGGTCATATTCTTTCAGGTTGAGGTAGCAATTGGCCAGCATGCTGCAGCAGAGGATTTTCAGCGGTTCCTGGCCCTCTCCCAGCAGATCTACAGCGCCGCGGAACTCTTGAGCAGCGTCGGCGATCAGGCCCATTTCCTTGTAGGCCAGGCCCAGGTCGTAGTGGACGCTGGGGTTCTCCTCCTGACTGGCCGCGCTGCTTCCCTGCACGTCGTAGCGCAGGACCTCTCCGCTCTGGTCTTGGGCTCCGGGCTCGAAGAGGGCATCGAGGGCGGCGTCGAGTTCGTCCTCGAATCCTTCCGCCTGAGGACCCTCGGCGGCGGCTTGCTTGGGAGCCGGGGCGGAGGGCGCCAGCCCGGGAATCTTCTTGGCCCGGCGCAGCACCCGTTCCTCATCCCCGAAATCGCGCAGCAGCACCTTGAGCAGCCGGGTGGCTTCGTCCTGGAATCCCAGCTTGAGGTAGAAGTCGGTCTCTTCCAGAGCCTCTTCCAGGGAGGATATGACGATGTCGTCCAGGTCCTCCTGGGGTGCGGCCGCCGCATCGCCCTCTTCTTCCTCCACCAACTCGGGTTCCAGCGAGGCCTCGTCGGCTTTTTCTTCTTCAAGCTCGATAACGCCCATGGCCGCCAGTTCGGCTTCGCCGCTGAGTTCTTGTTCGTCCTGGACCGAGGAGATCAACTCGGGAGCGGGCTGCTCGTCCTGGTCCTCTTCCTCCTCGTCCTCCTCCAACTCGAGCTGGAAGGATTCGGCCGTTTGCTCGGATACATCTTCCTCGTCCTCCAGCAGCAGGCCGCTGCCCAGCGCCTCGGATTGGTCGACCTCGACGTCGTCGTCTTGCAGAAAAAGTCCGCTGCCGCCCGAGTCCTGGAAGGAGTCTTCATCCTCCTCATCGGGCAACACGAACTCCTCCACCTCTCCGGCGGGGTGAAAGGGGCTCTCACCGACCTGCAGGCTTCCTTGCTCTTCATCGCTGTCCCATTGCTGGCCGCCGAAGTCGAAGCTTTGGTCTTCCTGCTCCTGGTCCTCCTCTTCTTCGCCCAAGTCGGCGTCGGCACCCAGGTCAAGATCGATGGCGTCGTGGGGCTGAGAGGCGGGAACGCCCGGAGCGGCTGAGGCCGTCCGCTGCAGGCCTTCGCTGACGACGGTCTCGAAGTGTCCGGCGTCGCTCAATTGGCTGAAGAGCTTGTGGGCGCCTTCGGCGTCTCCCCGACGTTCAGCCAGGAGGGCCAGGGCCAGCTTGTAGGGCAGTTCGCGTCCGCTTTCCTCCAGGCTCTGGCGCATCTTCTCCTCGGCTTGTTGGATGCGGGAGAGGCGTTCGGCGGCCTGGGCGTAGGCCTCTACCAGTTCGCTTTCGTACTCGGCATTTTGGAAGGCCGTTTCGCAGGCTTCCATGATCTGCTCGTGGCGCTGGCGCTTCTGCAGGGTGCGGACGGCTTCACGATAGTAGTAGGCGGACTCGGAAGGCGAATCGGCCCGGCTCAGCATTTCAGCCAGTTTGAGCTGGGTGTTCCAGGCCGAGGAATCGAGGTCCACCACCCGCTTCATCCAGGTGATGGCGGCCTTGTTGTCGCCCTCTTCCAGGCTGTGATCGACCAGGAACTGCATGTGTCGGCGCGCGTCCTGGTTGAGCCCCTGTTTCTGGAAGAGCTCGGCCAGGCGCTGATTGACCTGCACGTCGGAAGGGTCGAGGGAGTGGATCTTCTTGTAGGTGGCGATGGCGCGCAGTGCGAAGCCGCTGCGCAGGTAGATCTCGGCCACCTTGTGAAAGCGCTTGAGCGCCTTGGGGTAGTTTTGAACGCGTACGTAGAGGTCGCCGATGGTATTGAGAAGCCCGGCGTCGTTGCTGTCTTTTTCCAGCAGTTTCTCGTATTCCTGGATCGCCTGCGAGAATTTCTTCTCGATGACGAATCGCTCAGCGTTTCGCAGTACCTTGTACTTGTCCAGCATACGGTAGGCCGTTGAGTTTCTCGGCGTGGCGGGCACCGCCGAGGCGAACCTTCAAGCCCCTACGGCATCGCCCACCTGTGTCCGGCCACGATTATGGAAGCGTTCGGGCTCAAGGGCAAGTGATCTGCCCCACAAGTAGAGACAAATCGCTTTTCCCCGCTCCGGGGATTATCGGCGGCGCTCGCGGATGCGGGCGGCCTTGCCCTTGCGCTCGCGCAGATAGTACAGCTTGGCCCTGCGCACGTGTCCGTGGCGAACCAGCTCGATGCTGTCAATGGTGGGCGAATGCAAGGGGAAGATACGCTCGACGCCGTATCCGAAGGAGATCTTGCGCACCGTGAAGGTGGAGCCGATTCCGCGACGGTGCATGCCGATGACGACGCCCTCGAAAGCCTGGATCCTGAACTTGTCGCCTTCTTTGATCTTGACGTTGACGCGAACCGTGTCCCCGGCCCGGAAGTCGGGGATCTCGCTCCTGGTATAGTCCTGCTCGATTTTCTCGATGACGTTCATGATGCTTATTTCCTCTTTAACAGATCGGGCCGTCGCTCCCGCGTCAAGCGCAGGGCCTCCCTCTTTCTCCAGTTTTCAATGGCCTCGTGGTCGCCCGAAAGCAGCACTTCAGGCACCTTCCAGCCGCGATATTCGGCCGGACGCGTGTAGTAGGGGCAATCCAAAAGGCCGTCCATAAACGAATCCTGCAGCACGGAGCCGCTTTTGGAGACCACGCCGGGTATCAGGCGCGAAACCGCGTCGACGATAGTCAAAGCGGCGAACTCGCCTCCCGAGAGGACGTAGTCTCCGATGGAAACCTCTTCGTCGACCATGTGATCGGCCACCCGCTGATCGACGCCTTCGTAGCGTCCGCACACCAGCACCAGGTGCCCGAGCAGGGAGTATTCCACTGCCAGGCTCTGGTCGAAGGTCCGTCCGCGGGGCGTCAGCAGCGCCTTGCGCGGCGGAGGGCCGGCCGAGCCGAGGTGGCTCAGGGCTTGGTGAAGGGGCTCGGGCTTGAGCACCATGCCGTCCCCGCCTCCGAAGGGTCGATCGTCCACCGTGCGGTGGCGGTCGTGAGCGTAATCCCTCAGGTCGACAACGTCAATTTGTAAAAGATCCCTCTTGCGGGCCTGGCGGATCATCCCGTAATCGAAGACCCGCTCGAACAGGCCCGGAAAAATCGTCACGATGCTAATTCGCATCTCCGCTACCCGGCTCTTTCTGACCGCTGCGGGCGGCTGCCCGGCGGGCCCGGCGCCGCTTGCGCTTTCCCGGCCCCGGCTCCACCGCCAACTCCAAAAGTCCGCGTGGCGGACGAGCCTCGATCAGCCGCCGTTGGACGTCGATGGCGACTACGAACTCGCTTACCAGAGGCAACTGCCACTCCCCGCCGCGTTCATGGCGGACCACGAGATTGCTCTGGCCGCCGCCGATCTCCAGCACGTCCTCGACCTGCCCCAGCGGCTCTCCGCTGTTTTCCACCCGGCAGCCGATCAACTCATCGTTGTAGTAGTGCCCCTGAGGGGCCGCAACCCGCTCTTGCAGCGGCACTTGCACATCGCCCCAGATCAATTCTTCGACCTCTTGGGGCGACTCCCTGCCTTCAAACTTGAGCAATACCCGTCCCTGGTGAAAGCGGTGCCACTGCAGCCGCTCCTGGAATTCACCCGAGGGAGACTTGACGCGGACATCTGCGGTCTTTTGAAATCGATCCGGAAAGTCGGTCAGGATTTCGGCCGCGACTTCTCCCCTCACTCCGCGGGCTTTGACGATGTGGGCGATTGTGACGAACCCGCTCACTCTATTCCAAAATTTCCAGCATGTAGCGCTTGCGCATCTTCATGCCGCAGGCCCCCAGGAGGGTGCGGATGGCGCGCGCCGTCCGGCCCTGCTTGCCGATCACCTTGCCCAAGTCCGAGGGTGCCACTCTCAACTCCAGAACGGTCGTCTGCTCGCCTTCAACAACGGTCACCACGACTTCTTCAGGATTGTCCACCAACGCTTTGGCAATCATTTCAACCAGATCTTTCATTTCGGCCTCCAGACTGACGATCTCAGCGGGTGCTCCAGCGTTCACAGTGATGCCGCCGAGCCGTCAGCTTCGCGCCCAGCGAGTCGCCGCCCGGTCCGGCGTCGGGAGTGACTCCGTACTTGGGTCGCGGGGGCGTTTCTCTGAAGATCCGGATGGGATCCTGCAGCGAAGTGGACTAAGCCTCGGCGGCCTCTTTATCGGCCTCGGACTCGGCCTCTTCCTGGGGCTCCGGTTCGGACTCCTCTTTCCCGGCGGCCTTGGCCTCCTTTTTCTCTTCCTTGGCGGATTCCTTGGCCTTGCTGTCCTTTTCGGTTGAGTCGGCTTTCTCCGCCGGCGCTTCAGCCTTGGCTTCCGCTTCCGCCTCAGCCTGAGCGGTGCGAGCCTTTTCGATGAGGCCCGACACCGTCTGCGACGGTCTGGCTCCTACGCCGATCCAGTATTCGATCCGCTCCATGTTCAGCTTCAAACGCTTGGGTTTCATTGCCGGGCTGTAGTTGCCCACTATCTCCACGAACCGTCCGTCCCGGGGATCGCTCTTCTCCGAGACGACAACGCGATAGTGGGGATTTTTCTTGGCCCCGTGGCGACTGAGTCGAATTCTAAGCAACGGAGATCCTCCTCGTAAGCAAACCAAAATTTTATCAAATCTACACTAGAACGGAAAGTTCATCTTGGGCAGGCGTTTGCCCAACGCCCCCTTGCCGATCCGTCCCAGCATTCCTTTCGACATCTTCTTCATCATCTTGCGCATATCGGCGTATTGGCGCAGCAGACGGTTGACTTCGGATACGGGCCGTCCGCTGCCCTCGGCGATACGCTTGCGGCGCGAGCCGTTGATGACTTTGAAGTTGTGCCGCTCCAGAGGCGTCATCGAGTTGATGATGGCCTCGGTGTGCGACAACTGCTTCTCGTCCAAATTCACTTTGTCCAGGCCCTTCAGGGGTCCGGCGTTGGGCAGCATGCCCATGAGCTCGTCGAGCGGCCCCAGCTTGCGCAACTGGCGCAACTGGTCGCGAAAATCCTCCAGGCTGAATTCGTCCTTGCGCATCTTCTCGAGCATGCGCTCAGCCTGCTCTTCGTCCACCGTCTCCTCGGCCTTTTCGATGAGGCTGAGAACGTCGCCCATTCCCAGGATGCGTCCGGCCATGCGCTCGGGATGGAAGACCTCGAGGGCGCTGTACTTCTCGCCCACGCCGATGAACTTGATGGGCTTGCCGGTGACCTGGTTGATGGAAAGGGAGGCGCCGCCGCGGCTATCGCCGTCCATCTTGGTCAGCACCACGCCGCTCACATCCAGCCATTCGTCGAATTGCTTGGCGCTCTTGACCGCGTCCTGCCCGGTCATGGCATCGGCCACCAGCAGGATCTCTTTGGGACCCAGGCTGCGCCGGATGCGCTCCAGCTCGTCCATCAGCTTTTCGTCGATGTGCAGGCGTCCGGCGGTATCGATGAGCAGCACGTCGTGTCCGGTGTTGCGGGCTTCGCGGGCGGCCGCTTCGGCTCGCGAGACGGGGTCCATGTCATCGGACTCGAAGACCGGCACATCCAGTTCGCGGGCCACGACCGCCAACTGCTCGATGGCAGCGGGGCGGTAAACGTCGGTCGACACCATCATGGGACGGCGTCCCTGCTTGCGCAGCCACAGCGACAGCTTGCCGCTGCTGGTCGTCTTACCGCTTCCCTGCAGCCCCACCATCATGATCACGGTGGGCGGCGTCTTGGCGAATTGCAGGGGGACGGCCTCATCTCCGAAAAGGGCCATCAACTCGTCGCGGACGATCTTGACCACCTGCTGTCCGGGGGTCAGGCTCTTGAGCACTTCCTGGCCCAGCGCCTTCTCCTTGACTCCGGCCACGAAACCCTTGACGACCTTGAAGTTGACGTCGGCTTCAAGCAAGGCGATGCGGATCTCGCGCATGGCCTTCTCGATATGGCGTTCCGAAACCCGGCCTTCGCCCTTCAGGTTCTTGAGTACGCCTTGCAGCTTGTCGGATAAAGTGTCCAGCATTGTCCGTCTGTCCCAGCCGGTTCCCGTCCTCTACGCGGGGCATACTTCGCCCCACCACCGGAAACTGCGAATTGTCGCATCTTCGCCCCCGCTATGTCAAAGCCGGTGCGGCGTGGTGCCGGAAAAAAGTCCGGCAAGGAGGAAGAGGGGACTCTCCGCTACCATGAGGCGTTTTGGGGCTGTGGAGCACGGTCAGGATCGCCGCAGCAATACCGGGAGCATTTCGAGGGGGCGCAGCGAAGTGGACGGCGAAAAGGATCGCCCAGTGGTGACGCCAACTTATGCAGGAAAGCACTGTGCTGCCGGTCATAAGTTCTGAGCCAGGGCCCTCCCTTCTTGTCCCTGACAGGGACAGATTCGTCAGCCCAGCGACTGTGTTAGAAGTCATGTCCGGGCTCGCTGAAGGCGAGCGTTTCGCCTGCCCAGGGTCAGCCGCGGCGAGCGCCAGCGAGGCGGCGGCGCCACCCTGGGTTTCAGACGGCAAGGGTCTGAACGCTGAAAAGCGTGGGATAACGCCACAGGGTGGCTCAAAACTTCTGACGCACTGCCGTAGCCTCCTTTGCACTGAAGATCTCAGGCTACAATGGGGGGGCATGAGAGATGTGATTGTGGGGACGGCGGGGCATATTGATCACGGCAAGACGACTCTGCTCAAAGCCCTGACCGGGATTGACGCCGACCGGCTGGAGGAAGAAAAGCGGCGGGGGATCACCATCGACATCGGATTCGCCCATCGCCGGCTGGGCGACTTCAGGGTCGGATTCATCGACGTCCCCGGGCACGAGAAATTCGTCAAGAACATGCTCAGCGGAATCGGCGGCATCGACCTGGTGCTGCTGGTGGTGGCCAGCGATGAATCGGTCATGCCCCAGACCGTCGAGCACTTTCAGATTTGCCGGCTGCTGGGCGTGAGCCGCGGCGTCATCGTACTGACCAAGAAGAACAAGGTCGACAGCGAACTGCGTGAACTGGTGGAGGCCGAAGTGCGCCATCTGGTCGAGGGGACCTTCCTGCAAGAGGCTCCCTGCGTGGCCGTCGACAGCCCCAGCGGAGAGGGCATCGATCAGCTTGAGGAGGTGTTGCTGAGAGAAGTCGAGGCGGCAGCCCGCCGCAGCCAGGAAAACCTGCAGGGGGCCTTTTTCCGCATGCCGGTCGACCGGGTTTTCTCCATCCGCGGATTCGGCACCGTCGTCACCGGCACTCCCCACGCCGGACGGCTGCAGGTGGACGAACCTCTGCAGGCCTACCCCGGCCAGGGGCAAGCCAAGGTGCGGGGTATCGAGATCTTCAACGAGAAGTCGTCCCAGGCCCAGGCCGGACAACGCGCGGCACTCAACCTGGCCGGGCTGGAGAAAAGCCACCTGCAACGGGGCATGATCCTGGCCCCGCCCGCCTCGCTGGCGCCTTCGCACATGCTCGACGTGCAGCTTTCGCTGCTGGAGCAGGCTCCCGCTTCCCTCAAGCACCGGGCCCCGGTGCGTTTCCACCACGGCAGCGGAGAAGCCGTAGGACGCATCTATTTGCTGGAGTCCCCCCAAGCAGAGCGGGGAGAAACCGCCATCTGCCAGGTGCGACTGGACACTCCCATCGCGGCTTGCTGCGGCGACCGCTTCATCCTGCGCCGCTACTCGCCCATGGAAACCATCGGGGGCGGAATCGTCATCGACCCCGCTCCCCCCAAGCACCGCCGCCGCCACTTGCGGAAACTCCTGCCCCTCTTGAAGGAACTGGCCCGCCAGAGCGGAGAGGGCCGGGCGGCGGACGGCTACATCGAATACGCCTTGCAGCGGGCCGGCCGAAAAGGCATCGACGTGCAGCGCCTGGCCGCCGCCACCGGACTGCGCACTCAATCCGTGCTGAGGCGCCTGGAAGATCTGGAGGGCGTCCGCATCGTCGGTCAGGATCCGCCCCTGGCCGTGCTGCATGAACAGATGGAAGCCCTGGGCCGGCGCCTGCTGGAATTTCTGGAAAGGTTCCACGACGCCGACGGGCTGGCCACAGGCGCCTCGCGCGAGGAACTCAAGAAGCGCCTGATGCCGCAGGCGTCAGCGGCTTATTTCCAGGACTTGCTGAATGATCTGGAGAAGCGGGGACGAATCCGCCTTCAGGGCGGCAAGGTGGGACTGAGGGGCCGCGAGGTGGAACTGACCGAGTCGCAGCAAGCCCTTCGCCGGCGCCTGCTGAACGCGGTCGCGGAAGGTGGATGGAACCCGCCCACGCTGACCGAGTTGTGCCAGGCCCTGGCCGATTCCGAGAAAGAAGTCCGAGACATTTATTATTATCTGCTGGAGCAGGAAGAGCTGGTGCGCATCAACGAAGACCTGGTGCTGCCCGCCTCGGCGCCCCCGCGGCTGATCGATCTGATGCACAGCCGCTTTCAGCCGGGCCAGCCCTTCAGCGTGGCCGATTTCAAGGACCTGCTGGGAGTGAGCCGCAAGTTCGCCATCCCATATCTGGAGTTTTTGGACCGCATCCAGGCCACATTGCGTACTGGAGACCAGCGCATCCTGAAGAAGGGATCGCCTGGGAGGCGATTTTAAGCGATTTAAGATATGAAGAAGTTTTTTTACCTCCTCGTCCTGGCGGCATTTTCGTTTTTCCTGAGCGGGTTCAGGCAGGGCCAGGAGACTGCCCCGGCCGAACAGACGAACCAGGACGAGCAAGCGCTCATCGAGCTCTCCCAGGAGGTGCTGGAACAAGTCGCGCAACTGCGCGGGTTGGAGGTCAAGAAAGACGTCCGCCAGAAAGTCATGTCGCGCCCTCAGATCCGTCAATTCCTGATCGACAAACTGGAAAAGGAATATCCCGATCCCAAACTGCGGGCCGACGAAAAGGTCTTCCTGCGGCTGGGCCTGCTCTCGGCCGAGGACGACCTGAAGGCCCTCATGCTCGACCTGCTGACCGACCAGATCGCGGGATTCTACGATCCCCTGACCGAGACCTTCACCATCGCCGACTGGATTCCCGACTCCATGCAGCGTCCCGTCATGGCCCACGAACTGCTTCACGTGCTGCAAGACCAGCACTTCGACCTGGACGGTTTTTTGCGCGAGGTGGAAGAGGACGACGACCAGTTCCTGGCCCGCCAGGCCTTGGTGGAGGGGGAGGGGATCGCCATCATGTTCGACTTCGTGCTCAAGCCCATGGGACAGGAGTTCCAAAACATCCCGCAACTGCACCGGCAGATCTCGCGAATGCAGGACTTTGCGCCTCAATCGGCGGCCATGGCCAAGACGCCGGCCTTTCTCAAGGACCTCCTCATTTTTCCTTACTCCTACGGGGCCATCTTCGTGCGCGATTTCCGGCTCCGCAGTCCCTGGGAGGATCTGGCCGAGCTCTACCGCGATCCTCCCCGCTCCAGCGAACAGATCATCCACTCCGAGAAGTACTTCGGGGAGCGCGATGATCCGACTCCTGTCGAGCCTTCTCAGCAGCCGCCCCCGCAACTGGAGGGGACCTGGCAACGCACCCACCAGGGCGTGTTCGGGGAATACATGCTCTCGCGCCTGTTGGCAGCATCTCTCGAAGACGAGACTGCCCGGAAGGCCGCCGAGGGCTGGGACGGCGACCGCTTCGAGTGGCTGGAGGCGTCCGACGGACGGCAGGCTCTGTGGTTGCGCACCGTTTGGGACAGCCAGGACGATGCCCGAGAATTCTATCGCGCCCTGCTCGAAGCCTCGCGCCAACGGCTTCAAATCGAGTCCCGGCTCCCAGACAGCGAGGATGCCCACATCACCCTGGAAGCCGAGGGGCGGCGCCTGAGCCTGCATCTGGAAGGCCTCTCCGTCAGCCTCATCGACTATGACGCGCGTTGACAGCCGGAGCGCAAGAAGGCTAGGATTAGAAGTGACGAAACGAGGTCAAGTATGCCATTGCTAATAGGACTGGGCGTCCCCGAGTTGGTGATCATCCTGCTTATCGTAGTAGTGATTTTCGGCGCCAGCCGGCTTCCCCAACTGGGTAAGGGGCTCGGTCAAGGCATCAACAACTTCCGCAACGCGGTGAAGTCCGAGTCGGAATCATCGGAAGCGGAAACCGAAGAAGCCAAGTGAACGACCTTTGGTCGAACTCCCGACTTCCAATTCCCGACTCACAAGTCATCCGACCTTTGGGAGTTGGGTCTTGGATGCTGCGCAGTTCAGCCCGGTAGCCGCTTTGCTCTTCCCAGGGAAATCCTGCGCACCACCTTGAGACGGCGGCGCCAGTCGTCGTTGACCCCTACGCATACGACTTCCAGTTCAGAGGTCAGATAACCCCGCAACGCGGGCAGCAGACGGTGGAACTGGAAGAGGGGCGAGACCAGGATCAAAAGCGGCGAACGTGGGGAGAGGCGCCGGCCCCGAAAGTAGCCGGCCTGCTGAAAGTCGCCGCGGCCCAGATGGCGGCGCACGCGGTCCCAGTAGTCGAGTCCTTGCAGCAGCAGGTTGAAGTCTTTTTCAACCTTGAATTCGATGACGGCCAATCGCCCGCCGCGCAGGCGTCCCAAAGCATCCACCACGGCGCGGTCGCTCTCCAGACTGGTGGGCACCTGACAATAGATCTCTCCCCGCAGTCGAGGATGTATGAGGGAGGGACGCTTGAGCATCAGGCTCTCCATCCAGCGTTCGGGATAGCGCTGAAAAGGGTCCCCGCGCCGCTCGGGGCAAGCTCGGCGCCGGCGCTTGAGCCGCTCGAGAAACTCGCTCAAGCAGCGGGCTCGAGAGGGCTCCCAAAGTATACCCGGTTCGTCCCCGAAGCGGACCTCTCCCCCCGTCGGCTGCCAGGCCACCGGGTAGCCCAAGTAGGACAGCTCCCAGCGGCTGCGGCGGAAGAGGAGATCGAGGTCGGGATGGCGGCGGCTGAGGCGGCGCATGGCCGCAGGCGGACGGCGGCGATAAGGGTGCATGACATAGGGATGGTTGAGAGCGGCGCGCAGAAAGACGCTGGGGTAAATGGCCTTGAGGCTGCTAGGATCGAGCCCTCCGCCGGGGAGGACGTCGTACTCCCAGCAGGCGATGGGCAGGGCCAAGTGGGGCAGGATCTCAATGATGCGGCGGCCCCAATGACGGGGAATGAACAAAAAGATCTGGCGGGGCCGGCGGCCTCCTTGGCAGCGCTGGCTCCACCAGAGAAGGGCCGAGGTCAGCAGACGGGCTTGGAAGGAGGGATGCGACCGGGGACGAGCCGCCAGCGCCAGCGCCCGGGCTTCGCCAGGACCAGCCAGCAGAAGGCGCACCACGGCGGCGGTATGTCCCCGCATCCGGTCGGTGGCGGCCAAAGTCCGCAGCGGACGCCAGGGATGCAGCGCGGCGCCCGCCACTCGTCCCATCTCATGCTGAAAGCGCAGGCGCTCCGAGGCCCGCGCGTCCGCCGCCAGGGTGAGGCGGCTTCCGTCGCTGAGCAGCAGACGCAGGCCGTCCGCCGCGGGGAAGGCCGCCTTGAGGCGCCGCCAGGCCCCATGGCGCTTGACGCTGGGAACGGGCCGCAAGCGCAGGCGCGTCCCCAGCCGGGGGAAGCGCCGCAGCATCGTTCTGAGGAAATCGACGTTGCGCTGATCCATCTGCTATAGTCCTCTTCTTCTAAGAGACGCTCGTGGGGGCCGTTTGAGCGACGGCTTAGCGGCTGCTGACGCAGGCTTTTCCAAGGAGTACTTATGGGATTCTCCACCGACGCCATCCACGGCGGGCAGGAACCCGATGAATCGACGGGGGCCATCACCCAGCCCATCTATCAGACTTCGACCTACGTCCAGCAGGGCGTGGGCAAACATAAGGGATACGAGTACGCACGCACCCAGAATCCGACTCGGGAAGCGCTGGAGGCCAATGTGGCCAAGCTCGAAGGCGGACTGCACGGCGTCGCCTTCGCCTCGGGGATGGCGGCCATCAACGCCCTCATGAGCCGCTTCGCCAAGGGCGACCATTTCGTGGTGTCGTCCAACGTCTACGGCGGCACCTACCGCCTCTTCGAGATGAACCTGCGCAAGTTCGGACTCGACTTCTCCTGGGTCGAGACCTCCGATCAGGAGGCCCTGCGCGGCAGCCTGCGGCCTGGGACCAAGATGGTCTTCCTGGAAACGCCCACCAATCCCACCATGCGCTTGACCGACCTCAAGGCGGCGGCCCGGCTCTGCTCTTCGCGGGGCATCCTGACCACGGTCGACAACACCTTCATGTCGCCTTACCTGCAGCGTCCGCTGGAGTTGGGCATCGACATCGTGGTGCACAGCACCACCAAGTTCCTTAACGGACACAGCGACAGCGTGGGGGGGATCGTGGTGACCTCGAAGGAGGAGGTGGCCAAAGACCTGCGCTTCATTCAGAACGCCGCCGGAGCCATTCTCAGTCCCTTCGATTCCTGGCTGGTGCTGAGAGGCACCAAGACACTGGCCGTGCGCATGAAGGCCCATGAAGAAAACGGCGGCCGCTTAGCACGCTTTCTGGTCCAGCATCCCAAGGTGGAACGAGTGCTCTACCCCGGCCTGCCCGACCATCCTCAGCATGAGTTGGCCAAGCGTCAGCAAAAGGGATTCGGCAGCATGATCAGTTTCGAGACCGGCAGCTTCGAGAACGCCGACCGCGTCCTCAGCTCGCTTAAGCTGATCGCCCTGGCGGAAAGCCTGGGAGGTGTGGAGAGTTTGGCCTCCCACCCAGCGGCCATGACTCATGCCTCGGTTCCTCCCGAGGAACGCCGGCGCCTGGGAATCACCCCAGGCCTGGCCCGCATTTCCGTGGGGCTTGAGGATGTCGAGGACTTGATGGCTGATCTTGACCAGGCCCTGGCCAAGATCTGAAAGGCCCGCCAGGGCCACGAGGTGGCCAACAAGTTCACACGCGGGCCAAGTTTCAGCGACCGCGGTGAAGGCTCAATTGCCCTCGGCGGTATGAGGTCGCTCGCTACGGCTCGACGATTCCCTTTCCCTCTTCAATCGTCAGATACCGGTTGAGGGGGACTTCTTTGAGGCGCTCCAGCCTCTCGCTGGGAGCGGGCCACTGCACCTCGATCCAATCCACCTGCGATGCCGATCCCAGACCCAAAATGAGGCGGGGATCATGGGCCGACAGGTAGCTGCCGCCGCCGTTGAGATGGCGGGTCCTCACCTTTCCGCCCGCCGAATAGCGCACGACGGCCCCGATGGCGTCGCGGTTGCTGGTGCGTCCGACCAGCCGCAAGCCCACCCACTGGTTGCCCGAGTCGGTCCGGTTGTGAAGCAGCAGGGGAGCTTCGCCGATGTTGTTGACGGCGGCATCAGGCAGGCCGTCGTTGTCGAAGTCGCCCAGGGCCAGTCCGCGGGCGGGAAAGGGCTTTGAGAAGACCGGGCCGGCTTCGTTGCTGATGTCGAGCAGACGCCCTCCGCGGTTTTCGAAAAGCAGCAGCGGCTCCTTGTAGGTGACGCTGCTGGCGTACTCGTCGATCATGTCGTCGGGATGGCCGTTGGCCTGGATGAGGTCGAGATCTCCATCGTTTTCAAGATCGAAGAAACGCACCCCCCATCCGCTCAGGAGGAAGGTGGAACGGCCCAATTCGCTTGAGATGGCCAGATCCTGGAACGACTCGTCGCGGTTGTTCTTAAAGAGCGAATAGTACTGGTGATCGATGTTGGCGACGAAGAGTTCCTGCCATCCGTCGCCGTCGAAATCGGCGGCATCGACTCCCATTCCCGACTGGGCGGCGCCTTCCGAAGAAAGCCCGACTCCGGCGAACAGCCCTACTTCTTCCCATTCACCCTTGCCCCGGTTGAGAAAAAGAAAGTCCTGCACGGTGTCGTTGGCCACGAACAAGTCGATGAGACGGTCGTTGTTGACGTCGGCGGCCACCACTCCCAGGGCCTTGCCCTTGTTGCCGGCGATGGCCGAATCGGAGACCTCTTGGAAGGTGCCGTCCCCCTTGTTGCGGAAGAGGACGCTGGCCGTGGCTTCGAAGACCCGGGGCACGCAATAAAAACTCTTCCCCAGCGGATTGAGTCCGCAGGAGATGTGCTGATCTTTGTTGAAGACCACGAAACTGCACACGAAGAGGTCGAGCAGACCGTCGTTGTCGTAGTCGAGCCAGGCGGCGCTGGTGGTCCAGCCCTCCAGCAGCACGCCCGCCGCTTGAGTGACGTCGCGGAAGGTTCCGTCCCCTTGATTGTGATAGAGGATGGTCTTGCCGTGGGAGGTGAGGTAGATGTCGGGATAGCCGTCGTTGTCGTAGTCTCCCACCGCGGCGCCCATACCGAAGGTGCGTCCCTCGACGCCGGCCGACTGGGTGACGTCGCGGAAGGTTCCGTCGCCCTGATTGCGGTAGAGGGCGTTGCTGAGCGGCCGCCGGGGCTGAAAGAACTCGCTGGGGCCGGTGTTGACGAAGTAAAGATCGACCCAGCCGTCCTGGTCATAGTCGAGAAAGGCCAGTCCTCCCGACATGGTCTCGGGCAGGTAGTGCTCCTCCGAGCGGGCGCTCTCGTGGGTCCAGGAAACGCCGCTGCGGTCGGGAGGCACGCTTTCGAAAAGGGGCTTCCCGTTTCCCCCCAGCAGAGCGCCGTTGAGGGAGAGGGAGAGCAGAAGAGGGAGCATGCAGCGGACCAGGATCATGGCTTAGGGGTTGAGCTTTCTCTCCACGGTTCTGTGATTGGCTTGAAAGTCGAGACGGTCCGGCGCCAGGCCCACGGCGGCAGCGTATTCCTCAGCCGCCTCCTCAAGTTGCCCCTGGCCGAAGTAGATGTTGCCCAACAGGTTGTGCACCTCGGCGTCGCCGGGACGAAGCTGCTTGGACTTGAGGGCGTGGGTCAAGGCCTTGGCAAGATCCCTTTTCTGATACCAGTACATGCCCGCCAGGTAGTGCCCCTCCGAACTCTGGGGATCGATTTCGACCAGCTTCTGGACGTGAGGCCGGGCCAGATCGGGCCGTCCCGAAGAAAGGTAGATCTTGGTCAGCAAGCTGTGGATGAGCCAGTGATCGGGATCGAGTTGCAGCACCCGCAGCAGGCTCTCGCGTCCGGCGCCGATATCTCCGTCCTGAATCTGCAAGCGGCCCTGATTGACCAAGGCTTCGATGGTCTTTTCCCGGTTGGCCTGCTCCTCCGACTGGTTGTGCAAGTCGCGGTATTTCTGCAGCACTTCGCGGGTCCGCTCACGCTCTCCGGCCTTGCGCAAGGCGTTGCCCAGATCGAAGTAAATGCGGTTGAAGGCCTGGGGCGAAGCGGCGGCCTGCTCGAGGTACTTGACAGCCTCGTCGTACTGTTCCAGCCGGTCGCAGATGATGCCCAGCAGGTGCAGATACTCGGCGTTGCCGGGGGCGAGCTGCACGGCTTTGAGGGCCGCCGTCTTGGCGGCTTCGAAGTTGATGCCGTAGTAGAGAGTCCGCGCCATTTCGAAATGGCGCTCGGGCGAATCGGGGGCGGCCCACACGGCCTCTTCGATGGCCGTTAGAGCTTTTTCGTACTGCTCCAGATAAATATAAACCTGCCCGCGTCTGAGATTGAGACGGGGATCATTGGGCTGAAGGCGTGCGAACTTGTCCAGGACCTGCTTGGCCTCCGGGGCCTGTTTGAGGCGGTAGTGGATGTCGGCCAGCAGCCACAGGCCCTCGGCGGGCAGTTGGCCGGAGGCTTCCAGTTCAACCAGAGGACGGGCGGCCTCGCGCAGATCGCCCAATTGGATGCGGGCCCGGGCGTACTCGACCACCTCCGGGCCTCCCTCCAGGCCCCGCGAGGCGGCATCGTTGAGTTCCAGGGCGGCATCCCTCTCGCGTCCGGCTTTCGCCAATTCGATGCCGGAATAGAGGTAAGGTCGAAAATCGTCGGGATATTGCTGCTTGTAGGCTGCGAAAGCTTGCAGAGCGCTTGCCAACTCCCCGGCTCGAGCCGAGCGGCGGCCCTGCTCCAGCAAGTCGGCTCCCTCCGCCGCGGACGCCATGGAGGGCAGCAGGAGCCAGCACAAAGCCGTCGCGCCGATGAGAATAGATCGCCTCATGCTGCCCAAAATTATAGCTTAATCGGTGGCTTGGCCGCTCTTCTCCAAGCGCAACGACTCGGTGACCGCCAGTTCCTTCTGGCGCACTTCGTCTTCCACCCGCACTTTGAGCTGGTAGCTGCCGGGCTCCAGGTCGGAAACCGAGAGCCCCTTGATGAGTACGACCCGCGATGAAGAGAAATAGTAGACCGACTGACCGCCCTCGTCCGACTCGCTGAACACCACTTCACCGTCCTTGAGCAGTTGGTACTCGACGTTAAGGTGGGGCTGGCCGCTGGCTTGATCGACAGCCGCGTTGTAGACGTGCAGGTAGACCCCCAGCGGATTCTCGACCTGAAAGACTCCGCTCAGATTGGGGCGCACCTTGACGTCGCCGATGACGAACATCTCGTCCTCTTGAGGGATCTCGCCCAGCGGCACGATGTGGTCGGAGAGGATCATCGAACTGGTGGCCAGACCTTCCGTGGAGCCTGGCGGCAAGATGGCCTTGCGGCTGACGCCTACGTTGTTGCCCACCAGGTCTTTCACGACCAGATCGATGCGGTGGCGGATCCTGCTGTCGACCGGGATCACCTTCTGATAGATGGAGCGGCTGTTGCGGCCGCGCTCGATTTCGTCCGGCGAGTAGGATGTGATCAGCTCGTGGTCGAACTCGGTCAGCACCTCGTTGGTGATGCTGGTGACGATCCCGTAAAGGGCCACCCGCGCCACGTAGGCCCCGTTCTCCAGATTGAAGCTCAGATTGCGGTTGTCGATCTCCAAAGAGACCACGGCCAGGGTGCGCCGCGGGTTGAGTTGGAAGTAGTCATGGCGGGTCGTGACCGGCAGGTTGTCGTAGTAGGTGTCGGAGACGACCAGGGCCTTCAAGTCGTTGTACTTGATCTCCTTGGGCGATTGCAGCGTGACCAGCTTCTCATAGCGTGTGAAGGGGTTGTCCTCAGCCCGGTAGGACATGCCGGGATACTGGTCGCGATTGGTGTAGGTGAAGTAGGGATGATCCCCCCGCTCCATCAGTCCCAAGCTCTCGGCGATGGTGGGCCCGGCACCGGGAACCACCAGGAGTTCGTCCTTCTCCCAGGGATTGCGGGCCAGGCGGAATTCGCGCGTGCGGGTGGGGTCGACGAATTCGATCTCGACGTCGGGGCCGAGTCCTTCGATGTAGTGATAGCGCCAGATCTCGAAGGGAACGACCGAGGTGAAGCCGCCGCCTTCATGAGAGGGCCGCTGGTAGCTCTCGCCCGAGTAGTGCTTCTCGATCTCCACCGGCTCGCCGTGGATGATGTAAATCCGGCCACGGTCGGTCTTCCAGCCGGGAACGCCGCTGGCGAAGCGTTCATTGGCATAGGCGACGCGACGATAGTGCTCTTCCTTAAACTCGTTGTTGGGAGTCCTCATGTCGGGATCGCGGCGGCGCCAGAACTGCTCGATGAACTGATCCCGCTCCTCGTCGGTGACCAGCTTTTCGAAGACGTCACGCTCGGCCTGGGTGATGATGTAGGTCACATCCTCGCGCAGCCACTTCTGGTAGTAGTCCTCCTGCTCTTCCTGGCGCCGCTCCTTCTCCTGCTTTTCCTGCCCAGACGCAGGTTCGCCGTAGGTCCAAAGGGAGAGCAAGACCCAGCCGCAAAGGATGCACAGAGCCGCTCGCAAAAGACGTCCTGACATGTTTTCATCTCCCCGCCGCCGGCTCGCTGATCTTTTGCTGCAGGCCGCAAACGCCGACGGATCGTTGCCTCCTATTTTTACACAAGTGGCGCGCACAATGTCCAACCCGGTCAGGCCGCCTGAAATCAAAGACCAAAAAACGATATTATCTCTAGTTAATAGATAGAACTTGTCGTGCGCCGCGGCGTCCTGATCCAATGCACTGAATTGTCAAGGAGGTGAAAAATCCATTTTTATGGATCGTTCATACGCCTTCCTGCGCTGTTGAAGGGTGTCGAAGACAGGTTTCTTGCGCTTCTGAGCAGGCATGTCTTTACAGGTGGCATCGGATTTGCTAGTCTTTCGGCCAACAATCTCGTGGCTAGATTTGTTTGGTCGTGCCTTTTGGGAGAAAGGGCACCCATAAACCGTTTTGGGCGAGTGCGTTAGCTATTTTGCGCGGGCCTGTGGTAGGCGCCGTCGCAGATGGATTGACTAGGGAGGTAATTCCGCATGTCACGACAGCGTTGTTTGAAAACCTTATTTGCGGCTGCCTGGGTCCTATGCTTTGTGGCCCTGAGCTGCACCAGTCTGTTCGGGCAGACGACGTCGCTGACTGGGACCGTAAAGGATCCCCAGGGCGGCATCGTACCCGGCGCGACAGTCACTGCGGTGTCGGCGGCTGGAGCTGAGCGGTCGGTTCTCACTAATGACGAGGGCCGTTATCAGTTCCTGCAACTTTCGCCGGGGACCTATACGATTCGCGCCGAACAGGCCGGCTTCAAAACCACCACGGCGAGAGACGTCCGTTTGTTGGTCGACACCCCCGCCACTCTGGATCTCAAATTGGAATTGGGGGAGATTAGCGAGGTGGTCACCATTACCGGGGCCGCCGAGCAAGTCCTGAACACCTCGGACGCCACTATCGGCAACACTTTTAATGAAAATCAGATCGTCAACCTGCCGCTCGAATCGCGCAACGTCGTGAACCTGCTCAGCCTGCAGCCCGGAGTCGACGTCCAGGGCAACGTGACGGGAGCCCGTCGCGACCAATCGAACCTGACGCTGGACGGGATCGACGTCAACGAGCAGCAGACGGGTACGGCCTTCACGCCGGTCTTGCGGGTGACGCCCGACTCGGTGCAGGAATTCCGCGTCACCGTCACCAACCCCAATGCCAGTCAGGGCCGCTCCTCGGGCGGGCAGGTCTCGTTGGTCACCAAGTCAGGCACCAACGACTGGCACGGATCGCTCTATCACTTCCACCGCAACACCGCCACCACGGCCAATGACTTCTTCAACAACCGTGTTCAGACGGCGGGCGAGGACGGACGTTTCGGAACCGAGGACGACGGCCTCGACACGCCGGTCCTGCTGCGAAACCTCTTCGGAGGTTCCATCGGAGGTCCCATCGCCAGGGACAAGGCTTTCTTCTTTTTCAATTACGAAGGCCGCAAGGACCGCAGCCAGTCGAACCGCATCAATACCGTGCCTCTTCCCCATCTGGGACAAGGACTGGTCAGGTACCAGAACACGTCCGGCGAAACCGTCACATTGACGCCCGACGACATCCTCAACCTCTATCCGGCAACGGGCGGAGTCAACCCGGTGGCGCTGGCCGTTTTTGCCGACGCCGCCCAGCGTTTCCCCGCCAACGACAGTTCGGTGGGCGATGGCTTCAACACCAGCGGATTCCGCTTCAACGACTCGACGCCGCTGGATCAGAACACCTGGATCGGCAAAGTCGACTTCAACCTCAGCGACAACCAGCAGCTTTTCATCCGCAGCAACTACCAGTGGGACAACCAGCAGTTCAGCGCGGCTGAGAACCCGCTGCTGCCCCGCTTCCCCGGAGGACCCTCGCCCGGCCTTTGGAGCCACCCCTTCGGGATCGGCGCCGGCCATACCTGGACGATCAAGCCGACCTTGATCAACACCTTCCGCTACGGACTGACGCGTCAGGCCTTCTCTCAGCAAGGCGACTCGGGTGAAAACTCCTACCGTTTCAGGGACGTCTTCCAGGAGTTCGACTACAGCCGCACGCTCAACCGCACCACGCCCACTCACAACATCATCAACGACATATCCTGGATCAAGGGTTCTCACACGCTGCAGTTCGGAACCAACATCCGCCTCATCGACAACAACCGGGCCACCTTCGCCAATGCCTTTGACGACGCCGTTACCAACCTGGGCTTCTACCAGGGAGCCGGCTCGGTGCTTTCCGATCCCATCGACGACTTGGCGCCGGCCTCCGAACGCGTTTTGCAGAACGCCGTGGCCGCCGTGCTGGGTCGCTTCAGCCAGTACACGGCCAACTTCACCTTCGACGCCGACGGCTCGCTGCTCCCCAGCGGAACCCCCACCGACCGGAATTTCGCCACCGAGGAGTACGAGTTCTATTTCGAGGACGCCTGGCAGGTCACTCCCGAGTTGACCCTCAATCTGGGTCTGCGCTGGGGCGTCAACACGCCGGTCAACGAGACCCAGGGCTTTCAGGTGCAGCCCACCGTTCCGCTGGACACCATCTTCCAGCAGCGGGTGGCTTCGGCCAACATGGGCGTGCCCTTTAACCAGCCCGTCATCGTCGACACCTCCGGGCCTTTCTACGGCAAGGACGGATACTACCCGACCGACTACAACAACTTCGCTCCCAGAATCTCGGCCGCCTGGTCTCCCAACTTCGACGGCGGCTTCCTGGGCGCCCTTTTCGGACGCAACGGCGAATCGGTCTTCCGCGGCGGCTTCGCCATGACCTACGACCGCATCGGAAGCCAACTGGCGGTTTCCTTCGACCTCAACAACACCTTGGGCTTCTCCTCTTCGACCACCATCGCGGCGGAGACCTACAATGTGACCGACAATCTGGCGCCCCTCTTCACAGGTTTCGGCCAGGACATCCGGTCGCTTCCGGGAATCCCCACGCCCACGGACTTGACCTTCCCGCTCAATACGCCCTCCGACCGGTCGCGCCGCATCGAGTCCTCTTTGGACAGCGCGCTCACCACTCCCGTCAACTACAGTTGGAACTTCTCCATCGGACGCGAGTTCGGAGACGGGCTCTTCATCGAAGCGGGATACATCGGACGCAGCGCCCGCAACCTGCTGGCCACCCGCGACATCATGCATCTCAACAACCTGGTGGACCCGGCCTCCGGCCAGTCGTTCTACCAGGCGGCCCGCATCCTGATGGACAACCGTCTGGCCGACACGCCGGTTGAAGACATCGGAGCCATCCCCTTCTTCGAGAACCTGTTCCCCAACCTCAACTTCGGTTTTGGCGGAACGGCCACCACCAACGCCTACGGCCTGGTGGCTCGGGGAAGAGCCGGCGGCTTCGACATCCTCGACTGGACCTTCTTCCAGGCCATCCTCGACACCCGCGGCGAAATCGACTGCGGACTGGGAGACGGCCGTAGCTGCATGTTCTTCCACCCGCAGTACGCGGCCTTCTCGGCCTTCAGCACCATCGCCGAGTCGGACTACCACGCTCTGGCCGTCACGGTGCGCGAGCGCTTCGGCGATTCGCTCAACTTCGACTTCAACTGGACCTGGTCGAAGTCGTTCGATACGGCCTCCGGTCTGCAGACCAGCGGCACCTTCGGAGCGGCGTTTATCGTCAACCCTTTGAATCTGGACCTGAGCCACTCGGTTTCAGACTTCAACACCCAGCACATCGTCAACGCCAACTGGCTGTGGAACCTGCCTTTTGGCCGGGGACGGCGCTTCGGAACCAACTCCAACAGCATCGTTAACGGCGTACTGGGCGGATGGGCCTTCAACGGCGTCTTCCGCTGGAACTCGGGACGGCCCATCGGCAGCCCCTTCGAGTCCGCCCGCTGGGCCACCAACTGGAACCTCTCCAGCAACGTGACCCGCATCCGCGACCCGCGTCCGGGTCCCACCAAGAGCGGCGACAATCCCAACTTCTTCCCCGACGTCCAGTTCGCCTACAACAGCTTCCGCGACGCCTACGCCGGGGAAGTGGGCGACCGCAACGTCTTCAACCGCTCCTCCTTCATTACCCTCGACTTCGGTCTCCATAAGGCTTTCCGCATGCCTTACAACGAGAGCCACCAAGTCGTGTTCCGCTGGGAGGTCTTCAACGCCACCAACACCCAGCGCTTAGGAGCGCCTGGAAACACCGGCGTGCTGGTTGATCCGCAAGAAGGCGAGCCGCCGCCGAATTGGTTCAACATCACCGGCATCCAAGGTATGCCACGCGTCATGCAGTTCGGTCTTAAGTACGAATTCTAAGACCTCTGCAAAGGCGACATCTGAAGGCCGGCCCGGTTCACCCCGGGCCGGCCTTTTTATTGCGTCGATGGAACGGCGGCGGCGGAAGGTCTTGAGCCGGCCCCGTTGCGTTATTCCACGCTTTCAGCCTGGATGGCTGAACTACAATGACCCAGGGTTCTGACCCTTGCGACGCTTCGCTCGCCGCGGGTCCCACCCTGGGCTGGCGCATCGCTCGCTTTCAGCGAGCCCGGACTTGGCTTTCAACACCGGCGCTGGCTCCCTTTCTTGTCCCTGCAAGGGACAGATTCGTTGGCCCATCAGGGTAAGCCCCGGCGAGCATAGCGAGACCGCGGGCGCCACCTTGCCTTCAGGTGTGCGAAGGTCCGAACGCTGGAGAGGGTGCAATAACGCAACTGGGTGGATCAAGACTTGCGACGCACTGCAGCAAAGGCCGCTTAGCCGGCCTCTTCGATCAGGCCCTGCTCCGCCCAAACCTGGAGCTGGCGGCGGATCTTTTCTTCCATCTCGGGGGAGGGCTGGCCCACCTCAAGATAACGGCGCAGGTACTTGGCGGCGCCCGCGACTTGTCCCTGGCGGGCCATGGCGTCCCCCATCATCAACAATGAGCCCGGATACTGCTCGATGGCCCCGTTCTTCTCGATGACGGCGAAGGACTCCATGGCCTCTTCCAATCCGCCCGTGCTGTAGCGGGCCAGACCGTTGTAGTAGTGAGCCTTGGAATCGTTGGGAGTCAGCTCCACCAGCTTATCGGTGTACTCGAGCGCTTGCTGATAGCGGTACTGCTCAAGCTCCATTTCAGCCAGAGTCAGATAGGGCGGAACGAAATTGGCATCGGCTTCAATGGCCTTCCGGTAGGCCTGGTAGGCGGCATCCCGCTCATCCATTCCCAACTGGGTGTCCCCCAGGAACTTCCAGGCTTCGGCGAAACCGGGATAGATTTCCACCGCCTGCTGGGCATGACCGGCGGCACGCTCATATCTGGGATTCTTCCGGCCCAGCTCTTTCTTGGCCTTGTTGAGCGCTTTGACCGCATCTTTGGGGGCCGACAGGGTCGAAGCGCTGACCAAAGTGCCGGCCGTGGGCTGCACCTGGTGAATCGTAATGACGCCGACGTCAGGCTCGAAGATGCTCTCCACGCCCAGCGTGATCTTGTTGGCGCGCCAGTCGGGCCGGGGGGTCACCCTGATTTCGCAATTGGTGAGATCGTAACGCCCGTCGCCGCTTTCGCGCAGGCCGCCTCCAGCTCTCAACCCTCCGATGCCGCGGCCTCCCACCTCCAGCGTATCCGGACCGGCCGAACTGGCGCTCAACTCGGTCGGTCGCCGCGCCTCGCCCAGGCGAAAATGGAAGCTGCCCTCGTGGCGCGTCCGGGCCACCTGGATGACGCGGGCATTGCACAAGAACTCGACCTTCACCTCATGGGGAGGGGCCGAGCCGTCTTCCATCACGACCTTGCCGGAAAGGGTCAGGATGTCCGGAGCCTGGGCAAGACCGGAAGCGGAGAGAAGAAGGGCGATGACTGCCAGAAAAAGCGGGGAATGACTATTCTTCAAGGGGCACCTCTGAGAAAGACAGGAGTCTTTAAAGATATCACAACCGCATCCCGGCGAGAGCGCTCAAGCCGGGACGGGACGCCCGAAACCGATCAGTTGCGGCAACTCACCAGAGGGATGTCGGCCATGGTGCGCAAGCCGGCGGGGGCGCGCAGGATGGTATGGGCGGCGTTGGCGGTGATGGCGCAGGTTCCGATGTCTCCGTTGACGCCGCCGGGAATGACGATCTCCAGGGGAGGCGAGCCCATGATATGGATGCGGTCGCGGGGATTCTCCTGCCCCACGGCAGCCTGGAAGACCAGCGTCATCACTTCCAGCCCGTCACGCCATCCGCGGCCCGTCTGCTTTACGCCCAGGGCCTGTCCGGGCTGGATGGTGTGGTCTTCCAACTCGACTTCTCGCTCGGCGATGACGGGTTCCACCTCGTCTTCGGTCCGTTCCAGCGTCCAGCCCAGGCAGGCGGCCATCAGGTGCATCGATTCGGTCAGTCCCACGTGGCGCAGGCTGCCCTCCTCGACGCGCCGGGTGAATTCTCGAGGCGGCAGTCCGGCGCCGATCTTGCGCTGAAAGGGCAAGCGGCGGAAGACGGCGTCCTGAATGCGCTCGACCCGGATGCTGTCGACGCGCTGGCAGAGTCCGGTGGCGGCGGCGGGAAGATAGTCCATGAGAAAGCCGGGATTGATGCCGGTGCCCAATACGCTGACGCCCTGCCGGCGGGCTTCGCTGTCGATGCGGGAGGAGAGCTCGGGATGGGTCTCCCAGGGAAAGGCCAGCTCTTCGCAGGTCGAGACCACTTCCCACCCGCGGGCCACGCACTCCAGTATCAGAGGGCCGGTCTGTTGCAATTGCGATGAGGTGGTGAGGATGACGACGTGGGCGGCTACTCCTTGCAGGTCTTCAAAGCCGGACACGACTTTGACGTCCAAAGGCTGGCGCAACTCGGCCAGCGCGTCCAGGGATTCCCCCTCTTTCTCCGGATTGATGTCGACCGCGCCCACGATCTCGATCCAGGGCCGCTGGGCCAGGAGGTGGGTCAGCCGCAGGCCGATGGGACCCAGTCCGCATTGGATGACCTTGATTCTCTTCCTCATAATTGCAGTTCTCGTCCTCTCCGTTGCCAGCGTTGCAGGGCTTGCGGATCGTTGAGCCGGCGGGCGGCGTCGATGGCCGCCTCCACATCCTGCACGCTCGGCTGCACTCTGTAAAGGTCTTCCAGGACATCCAGATGACGGCGCAGCTTGTCGGCAGCCTGGGGAAGGCCCTGGCGGTCCAGGGCCAGGGCCCAATCGCGGTAGAGATGGGCCAGAATCTCCAGAGAGGGGATGCGCAGCCCCTCTTCCCTCACCGATTGCCCCAGGTCTTGCAGCGCCGGGCCGAAGCGGCCGAAGAGCCACTGGCAACGGCCGCGGGCGAAAAGCAAATGGGCGCGCATGGAGGGAGAGCCGGGGGCGGGCGGCGATTCGAGTCCGGCCAGGACGTCGACATAAGGCTGATCGGGAGGGGACGCCCTCAAAGCCCTCGAGAACTCCCTGACGGCCTGATCGGGCTCTTCCATGCGCTCGTAGGCGCGGGCCAGGGCCAAGTGGCCGTGGACAGGCCGGCGGCGTTGCAGAAGGCGGAAATCCTCCAGCGCCGCCGTGGGCCGTCCCAGGGCCAGGTTGACGTAGCCGCGGCAAGCCCGGAAGGCCAGGCCATCGGCGCCCTGCTCGATTCCTTTCCTCAACATCTCCCATACCGGCTTGATGGGGGCCGGATCGAGATTGGCGCCCATCTCCTCCAGCACGTCGCCTTGCTGCTGGGCCAGGCGGCGCTGAAAGTCGCCCAGCTCTTGAGCCAGCCACAGCAGGGCCTGACGGATGGCGGGCTCCGGGCGGGAACGGCCGATGTGAGCGTCGAAGTGAGCGAACGCCCCGATCAGAGCCTTCTGGAACTCCCGGTCGTAGGGGGTGGAGACCTCGCCGGCCATCCATTTCAGGCCGGCGGCATGAGCTTCGGCCAGCAATTCTCCCGCCTCCTCAGGCGGGGACTGCGGGGCATCGGGCAGGCTGAGACCCGAGTGGCCCGTCCCCTCAGCCAGCCACAGGGCCAGAGGACGCGTCCACTCATCCCCTCCCCCGCCGGGTCCCGGGAAACTGGTCTCGTCCAATACCCGCGAGCCGGCCACGTCGATGAGTTGAAAGCCGATCTGAGCAAGCGAGTCGCCGTAACAGCCGCACACTCCCACCCAGCCGGGATGTCCGGGCGTTTGCATGAAGAACTCAGCCGGGGTGGAGTAGTCCCCGGGACGCACCCCGAAGGTGGGGAAATCCAGCCCGTAGCCCGCCATCAAGTCGGCGAAGACCGATGCCAGCCCCATGCCCAGGGCCCGCCGCTGCTGAAAGTCACTCTCCCGGGGCGCCATGGGCGCCCAGAAAAATCGCCGCTCCTCCATGGCCCGAATGCTAGCACTCTTGGGCCCGACGGTGCGGACGAGGGCGAAGTTCGCAGTAGCGGATTGCGAAGTTCGATAGCGGGTCAATCGAGCAGAGAACGGCCGGTCATCTCTTGGGGTCGAGGAAGACCCATCAGGGCCAGCAGAGTGGGAGCGATGTCGGCCAAGCGCCCTCCCTGGCGCAGCGTAGCGCCCTTCAGTTCGTCGTCCACCAGGATGAGGTCGACGTCGTAAGTGGTGTGGGCAGTGTGGGGACCGCCGCTGCGGGGATCGACCATCTGCTCGCAATTGCCGTGATCGGCAGTCACCAGCAGCGCGCCTCCCTTGGCCAGCACGGCTTCCACGACCCTGCCCACGCAGCGGTCGACGGCTTCCACCGCCTTGACGGCGGCCGGCAGCGAGCCGGTGTGCCCCACCATGTCGCCGTTGGCATAGTTGAGAACGAAAAGGTGGTAGCGGCCGGAAGCGATGCGGCGCAGCATTTCCTCAGTGACCTGGGGGGCCGACATCTCCGGCTTCTGGTCATAGGTCGAGACGTCGCGGGGCGAAGGCAGGATCTGACGGTCCTCTCCGGGAAAGGGATCGTCGCGGTAGTCATTGAAAAAGAAGGTGACGTGAGGGAACTTCTCGGTCTCGGCGCAGCGGAACTGGCGCAATTCCAGTTCGCTGAGGTATTGCCCCAGAATGTTTTTCATCTTGGGGGGCTTCTGGAAGATCACCTCCACCGGCAGTCCCTGCTCGTAGGCGCTCATGGTGGCGAAGTAGAGATCGTCGATTTTTTCTCCCCGATCGAATCCCCCGCCCTTGACCTCTGCCCAGTCCCGGTCGGAGAAGGTAAAGGCCTTGGTCAATTCACGGGGACGGTCGCCGCGGAAGTTGAAGAAGATGAGGGAGTCGCCCGCCTTGACGGTCTGTTTGGAGTCCACCTGCCCTTGCGGGGCGATGCTGGAAGCGGTGATGAACTCGTCGCCGCGGCGGCTCGGCTCACTGGGATGGTCATAGTAGTGCTGAACGGCGGCCCGGGCGCTGGAGAAGACCTTGTCGGCGCCCTGGGTCAGCATGCGGTAGGCTTCTTCCACCCGGTCCCAGCGGTGGTCGCGGTCCATGGCGTAGTAGCGCCCGATGACGCTGGCCACGCGTCCCACCCCGGCTTTGCCCAGATGCTCCTGCAACTGCCCGATGAACTCGATTCCGCTTTGGGGCGGCGTGTCGCGTCCGTCGGTTATGACGTGGACGAAAAAGCGTTCGGACGGGAAATCGAGGCGGGCGCACAAGTCGATGACGGCGAAGGCGTGCTGCATGTCGCTGTGGACGCGGCCGTCCGAGAACAGGCCCAGCAGGTGCACGCAGCCGCCATTCTCGCGGGCGTGACGGAAGGCCCCCAGCAGCTTCTCGTTGGCGAAGAAGCTCCCGTCGCGGATGGACCGGGTGATGCGCATGATCTCCTGATCGACGATGCGTCCCGCCCCGATGTTCTGATGGCCCACCTCGCTGTTGCCCATGACGCCCTGGGGCAATCCCGCGTCCTCCCCCGAGGTATGGATCTGGACGGTCGGATAGTCTTTGACCAGGCGGTCGTTGACGGGAGTGTCGGCCAGGTAGACGGCGTTGGCCTCGTTCCACTCGGGATAGGGGTTGTGGCCCCATCCGTCGCGCACGATGAGCACCACTGGACGCTTTCTCAGTTCAACCATGGCGCCAGTATAGCGTGACTGCGTCACCAACTCTCAATCTCCAAGAACCCAACTCGCAAGCGTTCAGGGGAGCCGCAGGCTGAGGGTGATTTCCCAGAGAATGACCAGGGTATAGACGAAGGGGACGGCGAAGAGCAGATGGCGGCCGGTCACGCCTGCGAAAAAGGGGCGGTGCTTGTGGGCCAGGAAGAAGAGCAGGCTGGCTCCCGTGATCAGATACTTGCTGAGCAGGAAGGGAGTGGGTCCCATCTGCAAGAAGAAGTTCATGAGGGGATTGACTTCGCGGGCCCCGCGGGCCACCAGTTGGAGGGTGAAGAAGGCGTCGGCGGTGCTGAGCAGCAGAGCCGTGACCAGAGTCAGCACCAACGGCACGTCATAGCGGTCGGCGTAGCCATAGGTCAGGCGGTCGCGTCTGCGCCGGGGACCCATGCGCCGTCCGCGCCGGGTCAGGGAGTAGGTGCTGAGGAATGGAGTTGGTTGTCGGCGGCGGTCTTGGCCGCGGCGCTTCTCTTCCAGCTCGCCGCGGACCGCGGACATGGGCCCCGCAATATCTTGTGACATCCTCAAAATTCTAAGAGACCGAGATGGGTTGTTTTCGTGATCCTGATCACAAAGGATGAACCAGAGGGGCGGGCGGCGTCAAACCGTCTCGAAAGAAGTGCGCGGGATCCATCCCACCTTGCCGTCGGGAAGCACGATCTCAGCCCACTCGCCCGACTCCTGCTCGATGCGGAAGCGGGTCCCCTCGTGGATGGTGAAGACGCGCAGCCCGGCGTCTTGGGAGGGGGCGCTCTGCACCTCCACTTGCCGGCTGAGGACGACTCCCTCGCGCGGCAGCAGCCAGTCGCCGCGCTGAGCGGCCAGAGTGGGCGCCAGCAGCAGCAAGAGCGCACCTGCGGCCAGGGCCAGACGCCATCCCCACAAAGACACCGCCGGACGTCGGGCCAGCAGGTGAAGGACGAAGGCGGCCACCGCGCCCACCCAAAGCAGGGCCGTCAGCGGGCCCAGAAGGCGGCCGGGAACGAGATAGACCCATGCCTTGAGCAGGCGCAGAGGAAGGAACTCGGGCAGGGGCTCGATGTCATCGGCCAGCAGCGATTCCACCAGGCGCAGGTTGGCTTGCAGGTCTTCGTCCGCCGGCATCAGGCGCGCCGCCCGACGGTAGTTGAGGATGGCGCGTCCCAGCTCGCCCAGCTTGTAGTTGCAGTTTCCGATGTTGTAGTAGAGCGGGCCGCTCTCGTATCCCCTCTCCAGGATCTGCTGATAGCTTTGCAGCGCTTGCTGGTACTGGGCGTCGCGGTAGTGCTGGTTGCCCTTCTCGAAGAGGCTGCGGGGGTCATCCTGGGCCGCCAGCAGGCCGGTCATCAGGGCAACCCAGAGCAGCGGACGCAGTGCGGCCGGAGCCGGGCGCAAAGCTCTCATCCCTTCACCTCGCGATCCAGCCGGGTCATGGCTTTCTCAGCCCGCCCGATGAAGTCGGCCATCTCGGAGGCCGTGGCGGCCACCGGGGAGAAGCGCTTCAAGTCGCAGGTGCGGATGCACTCGAAGTACTCCTCGATCAGTTCCTGGGAAGCGCCCTTCTCGGCCAGGCGGGGCTTGACCTGTTGGCTGATCATTCCGGCCTCGGCGATATTGAGCTTGTCGCCCACGAAACCGCTCAGGGCGCGTCCGACTTCGGCGTAGAACTCTTCCTGCTTTTCGGGATCTTGCAGGTTGCGGGCGCTCGCCAACCGTTTGCGGGCCCTGCGTCCGGCCCGGCGCTGGCGGGCATAGGCGACGTCGGCGGCCAGCCGGTCGGAATGGCGGCGGTAGCCGAACGCCAGAGCCACTGCCAGCAGAGGACCCAGCGCCAAAGCCCAGAAGGTGGCGCCGCCCCACCAGTTGGCGCCGCGCCGGCGAAAATCGGAATCGCGGGTCTTGATAAAGCGTATGTCCTCGGCCACCTGGCGGATTTCGCCGCGGCTTCTGGCCCCCGCCACGGCCGGAGCGTCGGGATCGCCCGTGACCTCCAGCTCGAGAGCGGGGGCCGAGGCGCTCTTGTAGCGGCGGCTTGACGGGTCGAAGAAGGCCACCTCCACCGCCGGAAGGGTCTTCTTTCCCGGGCTGCGCGGGATCAGCACCCACTCGAAGACCTTGCGCCCCCCGATGGGATCGGACTCCAGGTTCATGCTCTCGCTGATCTTGGGCGGATAGACTTCGAAGCCGTCGGGGAACTCGATTTCAGGCTGGGGCAGCGTGCGCAGATTGCCGCTTCCGCTGACGGTGAGACGGTAGGTGACGGCCTGGTTGGCGTCCACCTGCCGGCGGTCGACGGAAGCGCGCAGGTTGAGGCTGCCGGCCACCCCGCTGAAGTTGGCCGGACGCCCTTGCGCTGGAAAAGGCAGCACTTCGATTTCCAGCGGCTGAGTCTGCAGGCGCTTGGGGACGGTGCGTGAACCGAAGAGTCCGGAGTCGAAGATGTCGAAGGGATCGCGGGAGCGGCGCCGGCTTCGCAGGCGGACTTCCGAGTCCACCGTCATGGCGCCCACCGTCTTGGTCCCCGGCGCGGTGGGGAAAAGGGCCAGCTTGCGGATGACCGCCACCGTGTAGCGGCGTCCCCCGATGACCTCGGTGGTGGTCTGGGGACCGCGGTCGGGCGTCTCGTACTCCTCGCTCCAGAATCCGGCCGTTGAGGGCGGCGAAGTGATGGCGTAGGTGCTTACCGGGACCAGCGTGTAGATCTTGAACTCCACCACCACCGGCTCGTTCTGGTAGACGCGGGTGCGGTCGGCGGAGGCTCGCAGGAAGAGCTCCCGGTCCGCTACCAGATCGTCATTGCCCGAGCGGTCCAAGCCGGGCTGTGCGCCGGGCGGCGGACCCGGCCGGACGTTGATGCGCACCGGCTTGGTGGAATAGGTGTTGCCGCCCACCCGCACCTTGACCGGGCCGATCTCGTGCTGTCCCAACTCAGAGGCCCGGAAGAGGAACTCGTAGGTGACGGTTCGGCTGCTGCGTCCGTTGCTCCACTCGAAGCGCTGAGAACTGCTGCGTCCCAGGAAGGAGGCGAATGAGCCGACCGGGGGCAACTCGGTCTCGGCCCCCTCAACGTCGCGCCCCCGCACCTCGACCACCAAGGCGAAGGTCTGGTTGAGCCCCACCACGTCCTTGTCGAGGCTGGCCGAAACCTGCACGTCCTGAGCCAGGGCCAGCCCCGCCCAAAGCGCCGTCCAGATCGCCAAACCGAGTCCTGCCGGGATTCTTCGCATGGCCCTCCTCTACCAGTCCTTCTCCACCTTGACGGGACGCTTGGCCTTGAGCTGCTGGCGGCGGATTTCCTTGGGATCTTCGCGGATGGCCTGCAGCAACTGCTCGGCCGTCTGCGGACTCATGGGCAGCGGCTCGCCCTCTCCTTCCTCCGGCCGGGACTGCTGGTCCTGGCCCTGCTCAGGCTGCTGTTGCTGCTGGTCCTGCTGGTTCTGCTGCTGCTGGTCCTCCTGTTGGTCTTGCCGCTGGTCCTGCCGTTGTTGCTGATCTCGCTGCTGATCCTGGTCCTGCTGCTGCTGTTGCTGGCCCTGCTCTTGCTGGTCCTGCTGCTGGTCCTGCTGCTGGTCCTGCTGGTCCTGATCCTGTTGCTGGTCCTGATCTTGCTGCTGCTTCTGGTTCTGCTGCTGGTCCTGGTTCTGCTGTTGCTGCTGTTGTTGCTGCTGGCGGCGCAAGGCCATTTCGAGGTTGTACTTGGCGTCTTGATCGGAAGGGTCGAGGCGCAGGGCCTGCTTGTAGGACTCGATGGCGTCCTCCAGGCTCTCCTGCTTGAAGAAGGCGTTGCCCAGGTTGTACCAGGCCTTGGACTCGAGTCCGGGATCGGCCTTCTGAATCGCCTGCTGGTAAGACTGCAAGGCCTTTTCGTAGTCGCTGCTCTGGTAGAGGGCGTTGCCCTCGTTGAAAGGCGGGACGGGCGAGTCGGGAGCCTCGCGCAGGGCTTGCAGGTATTTCTCCCGCGCCTCCTGGAACTGCTTCTGCTCATAGAGGCGGTTGCCCTCGGCCACTTGGGAACGTCCGGCCTGGGCCCGCAGAGACGGGCCTGCGGCCAGCCACAGCAAAAGCACGAGCAGGCCGTGACGCAAGTCGCGAGATCGGTTCCAAGGCTTCATTGAAAACGTCCTTTCCAGATGCGGCTGGGCTTGCGCCGCTCGGGCACGAAGAACTCGCCCAACAGCAGCAGCAAGGCCGCGCCCAGGAAGAGCTGGAACTGTTCTTCATAACGCCTGAACTGCTGCGAGTCCAGTTCCCTTTTCTCCATCGATTCGATTTCTCCAGCCAGCTCGGCCAGTTCGTCCTCGCCGGGCGTGGCCCTGAAGTAGCGTCCCTGGGCGGTCTCGGCGATCCGCTCCAGGCTGGCCTCGTCCAGAGCCGTGGTGACGACTTCGCCCTGCTGGTTTTTCTTGAAGCCGACCCGGCGGCCCCTTTGATCGAACTCGGGAATGGGGACGCCCTGGGGCGATCCGATCCCCACCGTGAAAATGGTCACGCCTTGATCCGAGGCCTCCTCGGCCTTTTCCAGCGGCTGGCCTTGATGGTCCTCTCCATCGGTGATGAGAATCAGCACCTTGTGTTTCATTTCTCCCGACTGAAAGGCCTTGAGAGAGAGTTCCACCGCCTTGCCCAGGTTTGTGCCGGGAACGGAGAGCAGTTGGGTGTCCATCGAGCGCAGGAACATCTGGGCGGCTCCGTAATCGAGCGTCAGCGGACACTGGACGAAGGCCTCGCCGGCGAAGGCCACCAGTCCGATGCGGTCGCCGTCCAGGCGCCGGATGAGCGAGGAGACGGCGTGCTTGGCCTTCTCCAGCCGGTTGGGAGCGATGTCTTCGGCCAGCATCGATTCTGAGACGTCCAGCGCGATGATGATGTCGAGCCCCTCGCGGCGTACGGTTTCAAGGCGGGTGCCGAACTGAGGACGGGCCAGCGCCGTAATCAGCAGGGTCAGCGCAACGACCAGCAGCAGGGCCTTGTAGAGGGGCGCTCTGCGGTTGACCATCTGGGCCAGCTTGGGCGCCAACCGGCTGCCCGCGAAGGTCTGCAAGACCTGCTTCTTGCGCCGCCAGGCCCACCACAGGAAGAGGGCCAGCAAGGGCACCAACAGGTAGCCGATGAGCATGGACTGAAATGCGAATCGAAACATGTGGCGGCCTCTCCCCCTTTCTTATGGGATTTTACGGAAACGCGTCTGGGCCAGAGCCAGTTCCAAAAGCAGCAGCAGCAGCCCGGCGGCCAGCGGATAGTGGAAGAGCTCGCCGTAGCGGGTGAACTGCTCGACCTTGATCTCGGTGCGTTCCAGTTGATCGATTTCGCCGTAGACCTGCTGCAGGCTCTCGCGGTCGGTGGCGCGGAAGTAGCGTCCGCCGGTGGTCTCGGCCACCTGGCGCAGGGTGTCTTCGTCGATGTCGACGCGGATGCGCCGGTATTGGCGTCCCATGATGGGGTCGTTGACGGGATAGGGCGCCTCCCCCCGGGTGCCGGCGCCCACCGTATAGACCTTGACTCCGAAAGCCTTGGCCATCTGGGCGGCGGTGAGGGGATCGATTTCGCCCCGGTTGTTGCGTCCGTCGGTGAGCAGGATGGCCACCTTCGACTCAGCCTCGCTGTCGCGCAGGCGCTTGACGGCGGTGGCCAGCCCCATCCCGATGGCGGTGCCGTCTTCGATAATGCCCACCTCCATCTCGTCCAGCAGGTCCTGCAGCACCCCGTAGTCCAGGGTCAGCGGACACTGGGTGTAGGCCAAGCCGGCGAAGACGACCAGTCCCACGCGGTCGTTGCGGCGTCCCTGCACGAACTGAGAGGCCACCTGTTTGGCGGCTTGGGAGCGGTTGGGCTGGAGGTCCTCGGCCAGCATCGAGCTGGAGAAATCGAGCACCAGCATGATGTCGATGCCCTCGGTCAGGATGTCCTCGCCGCTGACCCCCGTCTGAGGACGCGCGAAGGCCGCGATGAGCAAGGCCATGCTCAGCATGCGCAGCGCGAAGAGAAGATGGCGCCGGCGCGCCGAAGAGGCCCGGGCGGCCCGCTTGAGGCGTCCGATGTCGGAATAAAGCAGGGTGGCGCCCTTGCGTTTCACGCGCCTCCAGTACCAGAGCCCCATCAAGGGCAGCAGCGCCAGCAGGCCCAGCAGGTAAGGATCGGCGAAGCGGTAGAAGCTCATGGGCCCTCCTCTCCCGAGGCTGTGGCCATGGCCGCGGCCGGCTGAGGCTGGGGCTTGTTGGGCTCTTCCTTGGTTTCGTCCACGATCTGGCGGGCCAGGGGGACGATCTTGGAGTTGTTCTCGGCGCTGGGACGCAGCTTGGCGAACTTGACCAGATCGCAGCGTTCGCTGAAAAGCTCGAAGAGGCGCTGGTTGTGCAGGCTGAGACGCAGGCGCTGCAGTTGCTGGGAAATCTGGCGGCTGGTCATCTCCATGGCGTCGATGCCGTAGCGTCCGCGCAGGTAGCGGCGGATGATTTCCGAGGCCCGCGTGTAGTACTCCTTGATTTGTCCTTCCTGCAGCAGCGGCGAGACCTCCAGTTCAGCCAGTTCGCGGTAGGCCAGCTCGTGAGGCGGCAGGGGGGGCTGAGCGCGGCGCGGAGCCCGGACCGGAGCGGGGCGCGGACGCCGCCTCCAGCGCCGGTAGAGCCACCAGGCCAGGGCCGCCGCCGCCAAACCCAGCGCGATCCACAGAGCCACCCTCCAGGGGTCGAGCGGAATCTCGGCGGGCGGCTTGATGTCGCGCAGCTCGCCCTGGGGATCGGCTCCGACTTCTTCTACGGTGAGGGAAAGGGCGGGGGTCTCCAGCACCTCTCCGTCGTCGCGTCCGGCCGGGATCCACTCCAGCTTGAGTGGCGGCAGGTCGAGCTGGCCCAGCTCGAATGCGGTCAGAATCCAGCGCTTGCGCGAGGCGATGCGTCCGTCCTGGCTGGCGGGGTCGAGCAGTTGCTCGTCGAGCACCTCGAAGGGGCCGAAGCGTCCCTCCTCAGGCTGGGGCCAGACGATGCGTCCGGCGGGATCGTGGAGCACGGTCACGGTCAGCGACACCCGGTCGCCCAACAGCATGCTCTGGCGGTCGAGCTGGGCGTCCACCGACTGGGCTTGCAGCCCAGCCGTCAGCAGCAAGCACAGCATCCCGGCCCGCGCGCAGCGTGGGAAGCTTATCCCTGCGGCGATTTCCGAGTTGGCCCAAGAACTCCTCACCGCCTGATCCTCCTGGCCCGGTTGCGGAAAAACTCCACCAGCGGCTCGAAATAGCTCTGGTCGGTCATGATCTCCACCAGGTCGGCTTTGAGGGAGCGGAACAGCTCCTCGCGCCGGCGCTGCTGAGCCTGCGTGTTGGCGCGCACCAGCTTGCGGAACTGCTGGCTGCCGGTATCGACCAACAGGTGTTCGCCGCTTTCAGCGTCCTCGATCTCGAGAAACCCCACCGGCGGAATGGCCATCTCGCGCGGATCGATCATCTGCAATCCCACCAAATCGTGGCGCTGAGCCACCACCTTGAGCGGCTGACGGTAGGGCTTTGAAATGAAGTCCGAAACCAGGAACACGACCGCCCGGCGGCGGGTCACCCGCATCAGGTACTCCAGCGCCCCCCCGATGTCGGTGCCCCGCCCCTCGGGCTTGAAGTAGAGCAGTTCGCGCAACACCCTCAGCACGTGGCTGCGACCCTTGCGCGGGGGGACGAACTTCTCGATGCGGTCGGTGAAGATGATCAGCCCCACCTTGTCGTTGTTCTTGATGGCCGAGAAGGCCAGCAGGGCGCACAGTTCGACGGCGATTTCGCCTTTCATGCGCTGGGCGCTGCCGAACTCGCCCGAGCGGCTGACGTCCACCAGCAGCATCACCGTCAGCTCGCGTTCTTCCTCGAAGACTTTGACGTAGGGGCGTCCGCTGCGGGCGGTGACGTTCCAGTCGATATTGCGGATATCGTCGCCGTAGTGGTATTCGCGCACTTCCGAAAAATCCATCCCGCGGCCCTTGAAGACGGAGTGGTATTCGCCCGAGAAGACGTCGTTGACGAGTCCACGGGTGGTGATCTCCAGGCGTTTCACCTTGCGCAGGATCTCTTTGGGAATCATGCGGGCCTATGGGACTTCGACTTTGTTGATGACTTTCTGGACGATGTCTTCCGAGGTGACTTCTTCGGCCTCGGCCTCGTAGGTGACGATGACGCGGTGGCGCAGCACGTCCATGGCCACGGCCCGCACGTCCTCGGGGGTGACGAATCCGCGGTGGTGCAGGAAGGCGTGAGCCTTGGCCGTCTTGGCCAGGCAGATGGAAGCGCGGGGGGAGCCTCCGAAATCGATCAGCTCCGACAATTCGCCCAGTCCGTATTGTTCGGGCTCGCGGGTGGCGAAGACCAGGTCGACGATGTAGTGCTCGACCTTGGCGTCCATGTAGATGAGATCGACGGCGCGGCGGGCCTTGAGGATCTCTTCGGGGGTGACGGCGGCCGTCACATGCGGCTGCTCCAGCCGCGACATGCGGCGGACGATCTCCAACTCCTGCTGCTTGTCGGGATAGCCCACCCTGAGCTTGAGCATGAAGCGGTCGACCTGGGCCTCGGGCAGAGGATAGGTGCCTTCCTGCTCGATGGGATTCTGGGTGGCCAGCACCAGGAAAGGTTCCTCCAGGGGGAAGGTGCTCTCGCCGATGGTGACGGTGCGTTCCTGCATGGCCTCGAGCAGCGCCGACTGCACCTTGGCGGGAGAGCGGTTGATCTCGTCGGCCAGGATGATGTTGGCGAAGATGGGTCCCTTCTTGGTCTTGAATTCGCCGTCTTTCTGGTCGTAGATGAGGGTTCCGATGAGGTCGGCCGGCAGCAGGTCGGGCGTGAACTGGATGCGCTGAAACTTGGTTTGGATGGCCTGGGCCAGCGTCCGCACGGTCAGCGTCTTGGCCAGCCCGGGCACGCCCTCCATGAGCACGTGTCCGTTGGCCAGCAGTCCGATGAGCAGGCGTTCCACCATGTATTCCTGACCCACGATGACGCGTCCGATCTCGTCGGTCAGCCGCCCCACAAAGGCGCTCTCCTGCTGGATTTTCTCTTGAATGGCGTCGATATCTAGTTCTTGTCGCTTAGTTTCCATGACAGTTGTAGTCGTTGCTCTGTCTTATACTCCGTCCAAGCCCCGAAGGTTCCGCCCACCCCGAAACTGGATATTTTAACATCGCGCCCGACAGGGCATCATCTTTACGGCGAATGGAAACGAAAAAGGGGATCTGGCGGTGGCGGGTCCTGGGGTCTGACTGTCACTCCCAAGATATAACCTGTAGTGGTCCGTTCGATCGGTAGCCCTGGAAAGGAGATTGTGATGAGCAGCGCATGCGCGGAAATGCCGTTCAACTACGACAGATTACCCAAGGACTTGCAGAAACAGCTCAAGAAAGTCTACTCGCGCAACGGAAATGAGGAGAGGGAATGGCTGGCTACCAATACGATTCACTGCGGCGATGCGCTTGGACTGCTGCCGAAGGTCGAGCCGAACAGCATCGCGGTCAGCGTCTGGTCACCGCCCTACTTCGTGGGCAAGAGCTACGAGGCTGATTTGTGCTTTGAGGAATGGCAGCGCCTGCTGGAGCAGGTCATCGCCCTTCATTATCCGATCATCCAGCCTGGTGGATTTCTAGTCATCAACATCGCCGATATCCTCTGTTTCAAGGATGCGGAAATGCCTCGCATCGCCACCGAGAACGTAGGACGAAGACGTTCGCCTGTCACGCGGGATGATGTCGTTCAGGCGATGGAGGAGAATCCGGACCTGAATCGCTACCAGATCGCCAAAATGCTCGGGTGCAGCGAGCAGACGGTTGACCGGAGACTGAACGGCAACAATATCCGCGGAGGCAAATACGGCAGTCAAACGCGAGTCAAGCTGGTAGGGGGCTTGATCGAACAGTGGGGAATGGATGCCGGATTCTATCTCTATGATCGCCGGATCTGGGTCAAGGATGCCGCCTGGGAGAACAGCCGCTGGGCTTCGCTGTCGTATCGGGCGGTTGACGAGTTCGAGTACCTGTACTTCTTTTGGAAGCCGGGGGTCACGAAGATCGACCGTTCCAGGTTGAGTCGAAAGGAATGGCGCGATTGGGGTTCCAGGGCCGTGTGGGAGTTCCCCTCGGTGCGGGCCAACGACGACCATGAGGCGAAGTTCCCACAGGAACTGCCGACGAGAGTTCTGAGGATGCTCAGCGATCCTGAGGACACTGTTCTTGACTGCTTTGTCGGGAGCGGAACCACCGCGATTGCCGCAGCGAAACACAATCGGCGTTTTCTCGGCATCGACATCGAGCCGCGCTATGCTGAATTGGCCCGGCGAAACCTCAGACGGTCGACCCGGCAACTGTGATGTTTCTGAATCCTGAAGATGCCACGGCCACTATTGTGGAGGATGTGGAGAAAGCGTCTCTGCGCCTCGCAGTTCAGGCGCTGATCGAATTCAGGGAAGAAGCCCTCAAAATCTTCCAGGTTCAAACGGAGAAATTCGAACACAACCTTCAGGATGTCGGCGAAGACATCACGCGTGAAGCTTTGGATCGGATGGGCCTGTCTCGCATCGAGGACCGGCTATTTGGGAAAATCGACTACAAGCGCGCCAGATATGTGTTCCATCCTGAATATGCCTTGCGGCAGGCCCTATTCGTCGATTCGAAAACCGAGAAGGATGCCAAGACTGTTACGCTTCAGATGTCGCAGACCTCGATGAGTGTCAGACAAGAGCGCCGTGGCACGCTGATTGACCAGCCCGGCTCTATGCCGAAAGTCTGGGAAAGCGGAAAATTCCATTACCTGACCACTATCATCATCGTGAAGTACCACTATGAACAAGAACAAAGGAATACGAGTCTGAAGAGCATCATTGCAGCCGCCATACCGAACGGTCTTCTGCAAGATCGCTACAACCCATCGGTCGAGGACACGATCTGGCGGGCTGGAAGGGACGCGCCGACTCTGGGCGAAAAATTCCGTGTCCGGCTGCGTTACGGACTTCTTGAAAGGAAGTCTCCTTGGCGCGTCCAGAGAATCTCGGCACACGGCCCGTTTTCCTGGAACGATGCGACAGCCCTTAGGCGAGAATAGGGTGCTGGCAAGGCCGTTTATTCGAAATGAAACCTGCTGCTGAGTCTGAGATCCAGCGCCAACCGGCAATTTAGCATCGAAATGAGATCATACTGAAGGCGCCCATAAAATCACCCGGCTTCCCCAACTTGTCGTTCTCTAACTCCGCCGTGCCCGTGTCTGACACCGACGCCTCGCGTCTTGACAGCACACCCGCCGACACGTAGAACGGGCGGATGCAAGATTACGGCTGGCTTTCCGTGCTGCCTCCCGTGTTGACCATCGTCCTGGCCATCGCCACCAAGCAAGTCTACCTCTCGCTGCTGCTGGGCATCGGCCTGGGATGGACCATCATCGACGACTGGAATCCCTTTGCGGGCGTGGCTTCTTCGATCGACGCCATCGTCTCGGTTTTCGAGAGCGCCTCCAACACGAGGGCCATCCTCTTCACCTTGCTGATGGGTTCGGTCATCGCCTTCACCCAGCGTTCGGGCGGCGTCAAGGGCTTTATCACCTGGGTGGAGTCGCGGGGGCTGGTCAGGAACCGCAAGCAGGCCGGACTCATGGCCTGGGTGCTGGGGCTGGTGATCTTCATCGAGTCCAACATCTGCATCCTGGTGTCGGGCACGGTGTCGCGTCCGCTCTTTGACCGCTACAAGGTTTCGCGCGAAAAGCTGGCTTACATCCTCGATTCCACCTCGGCGCCCAAGTGCATGCTGCTGCCGCTCAACGGATGGGGCGCCTACGTCATCGGACTGCTGGCGGCCCAGAACATCGAGCGTCCGGTGCAGGCGCTGATTTCCTCCATTCCCTTCAACTTCTACGCCATGGCGGCCTTGCTGCTGGTGGCGGTGCTGGTCATCACGGGACGCGATTACGGCCCCATGGTGGCGGCTGAGAAGCGCACCTTGGAGGGCAAGAAGCTGAATCCGGACGCGCGTCCCATGATCTCGGAAGAGGCGGGCGAGATCGAAGCCAAAGAGGGGGTTCCGGCACGGGCCTTCAACATGGTGCTGCCGGTCGTCACGCTGGTGCTAATGGTGCCCATCAGCCTCTACGTGGACGGCGGAGGCGACATCCTGGCGGGCAGCGGATCGAAGGCGGTGCTATGGGCTGTGGTGACGGCCCTGGTGGTGGCTGCAATCAGCTACCGCCTGCAAGGCGTCCTCAACCTGCACGAGTCCATCGACCTGACCATCAACGGCGCCAAGCCGCTCTTGCCCGTTGCGGCCCTGCTCATGCTGGCCTTCGCCATCGGAGCCACCTGCACGGAACTCGGCACCGGCCCCTACGTGGCCAAGCTGGCTCAGGCCGCCTTGCCGGCAGCCATCATTCCCGCCCTCATCTTCCTGCTGAGCTGCTTCATCGCCTTCTCGACGGGAACCTCGTGGGGAACCTTCGCCATCATGATGCCCATCGCCATCCCCATGGTGACCCTGATCGGACTCGATCAATCTCTGACCATCGCCGCCGTCCTGGGCGGAGGCGTCTTCGGCGACCACTGCTCGCCCATCTCCGACACTTCCATCATCAGCTCCATGGCCGCCGCCACCGACCACATCGACCACGTCCGCACCCAAGCCCCCTACGCCGCCACCGCCGCCGCCCTAGCCGTCACCCTCTTCCTCCTCTTGGGCGCCCTGCTGTAAATGCCTCTCTTTCCGTAGTTTGTCTGATCTTATCTGGCTGTCACTGGCTGCATCTAGGGACCCCTTGCTGGATCCATTACCTGGCAAAAGAAAGCTAGGCAGTGTGCCGGGGACGCGCTTTGAACACCTCTCTGCGGTGCCAGGCCAGGGACTTCGGATCGGGGACGTGTTCGGGGTGTTGGGGGAGGCGGGCTGGGTGGGCGTGGTGGCGCAGGAGAGTGTGATGAAAGCCGGTTGAGCCGGTGACGCGTTCTGAGACCAAAATGTGGTGCTCTGCGTTGAGAGTGAAAGCTCCCAGGTGAGCTTGGGATCAGACCCAAGCCTCTCGGACAAGGCATCCGGCAATCGCCCTTGGGCCTTCTTGTCGACCAGTTCCCTGGCTGAGGGATCGTGACCCGTTTCCTCCATGCTCAACGGTTCCTCAGCTTCCAGCAACCACAGGCCGTCATTGGCTAAACGCCAGAATGGATACTCTGGATGGTAGTTCGTCCGACTGGGACCGAATTCCCGCAGCAACTCCGTCAGTACAGGGGCAGCCTCCTCGAATCGAATCGGCTCAGTTTCTTCCCGCGCGATCTTGCCGAGCGCGTAGAGAAGCAAGAGGGGCTTATTAGGAGCACGAACCGATCCCCGCTTCCACACGTTGATGCCGTCAATGAGCCCAAGAATCGTTTCTCGATTCATACTCTCCCAGAACCGCCGATTAGGGCATCCAGCGGCCTCTCCACATCCTACGGCACTCGGGCGACTAGGTGGTCAACAAGTTCCCAAACGGGTCGACCGTCGGTCGGCTCCTGTCAGTTTGCCACACGGCTTGAGAGTCGCCGCAAGGATGCGCCTCCCAGCTTTGGAAGGATCAGTCCAGTTGCCGGTCACCCGTTGTACCTATGGCGGCTATCCGATGAAGGCCTCAGTACGGCTAGGCGGGGAGGCCACTGAGCGGTACCAAGGCCGGGTGGGAGGCGCATCCTTGCGGCGATGGAGAGGGCGTTGCGAGACAGCTCAACCTCACTCGAGCCTAAGTAACTTGAAAGAAAAGTGGATTTTCACCTCGAAATTCTTGGTAAAACAATATAGGATTTCGGTTGTTGCAAGTTTATCGGCTGCGAAGTCGAACGATGCCGGGGCCGGTCAAAACCGAAAATCCGGTTAAGCGGAGCCGCAGATAGTAGGCGCTATCTGCGACCCCTGACCACTTCATTCTCACGAGAGGAGAACGAAATGGCTGAACGAAGTTTATCGCACATTCCCCGTGTACAGATTTCCCGCCACCAATGGAACGAGGTCGAAGAGTTGGCCAAGCTGGCCAATCAGGCCTTGGCGCTGCCGGGTCTCTCGGGGCGCAGCCTGCAGGTGGCCCGCGGCGCCATGCAGCGCCTGATGGACAAAGTGCGCACCATCACCTGGCACACCGCCCATGACCTTGAAGAGTGGGAGAGGGAGGCCAAGAGCGTCCCTGAGGCAGGAGCCAACCTGCGCCATTCGCGCCGGTTAGTCCCGACGGTGCCAATTCCTCGCCACAACGGCTGACCCATCCAGTGCAGCCCCCGGTTTCGGTCTACCGACCGGGGGCATCTCCTCCATCGCCGCAAGGATGCGCCTCCCACCAGGCCTGTGTCACTTTGCCAACGCCCGACACCGGTGACGGCTGGGAACAGGGGAGATCAGGCCCCATTGGATGGTTTCTTGGCGTTGGAGGCGGCGGCGTTCGTCTGGAAGCGGTTGAACTAGTCGCCGTAGTGACCTTTGAGAAGGGTTGGCAGGGTGACAATTTGAGAGGGGGGAAGGGAGAAGCTGGGAACACGATCTCTAGCGGAAAATCGCTTTGAGAGGGATTTTGAGGTTGGGGAAGGCTTCTAGCTGAAGTACTTCGGGGCTGGAGAAGGTCTTGACCAATTGGTATTCGCCTTCCTCGGACAGGTCGAAAGCTTCGATGCGGTCGAGGTCGGGATCGACAATCCAGTAGTGAGGGACCTGGAAACGGGCGTAGAGGCGGGATTTGATCATGACGTCCGTTCGGCGGGTGGAAGGCGACACGATCTCGACCAGGAGGTCGGGCGTTCCCTGGATGTTTTTCTCTTTGACGATCGCCTCGTTGTCTTGGCGGACGAAGATGAGGTCCGGCTGAATCACGTTGTGCTCATCGAGCAACACATCACATGGAGCATTGAAGACTTCACCTTCGCCATGTTCTTCCAACTCTTGCATCAGGAGGAACAAGATTCTCTTCGAGATCCGCTGATGACGGGTCGTCGGCGAAGGTGTCACGTAGAGGTCTCCTTCGATGATCTCGTAGCGCTTTCCATCATCCGGCAGGGCCAAGTAGTCTTGGTAGGACAGCTTGATCCTCCCGGGCGGAATCGTTCGCGGTGACGGTTCCGACACTTTTTCCTCCTTCGAAGCTCCTCTCGATTATGCGCCCAGGCTTTCAAGTGGTCAACCGAGGAACCCCTCCCTGGCCGCCCGCGCGATGAACTCTGCTTCGCTCGATCGACTCTTAGTAAGGAGAATGAAAATACGGAAAGCAAGGCAACGAGTCCGCTGGCCGGTGTCGATCATAGTGGCGCTGGTGGGCGTCTCCTTCTCCACTCTCGGGGAGGCGTTCGCCAAGCGACCATCGATTCCTTGCTTTACAAACTCAAGTGGACAATAGAAGAGTGGCAATCCATCGTCATTGCGCCGACCCATGAGCTGACCGTATCATTTCAACTCGATCCTTCCTTGAAACCAGACAGCGTGATCTACGAGCTGGAACACACGACGAACCAAAACTTGCCCACGAGAATCAAGATCATCTCCCTCCACAAGCCGGACAAAAATCATGGGGGGACCGGCAACGGTGATGAGCAGGATCACCCTTTCGCCGGGCACAGACCAGAAGTCATGGGCGGATTGGACCTGCGTAATGGCTCATCATCGATTGGCTTCCATCGCGGAGGTCACCGAAGAGAGGATTTCGGAACGAGCCTGCTCGTCCGCCACGTATTCCTTCAGCAGTTG
>DATIPQ010000061.1 GCA_035471785.1 Acidobacteriota bacterium | reverse complement strand
TCAACGCCTCGGCCTTGCGGTAGTAGCCCATCCACATGGCCGGATTGATCTCGATCTCGCGCTCGAAGTGGGGCAGGGCCTCTTGCTGACGGTTGAGTCCCATCAGCGCTTCGCCCAGGTAGAGGTGAGCCATGGGGAGATCGGGTTCGAGTCGCAGCGCCTGCTGCAGGACGGCGATGGCGTCGGCCCAGATCTCGCCTTCCCTGAAAATGCGGCCCGTGATCAGATAAGCGGGCGCCGAATCGGCAGCCAGGCCGAACTTCTCGGCGATGGCTGAGCGGGCCGGCTCGGGTTGCCGAGTGTGCACGTAGGCCACCGAAGCCATGTCGAGCAGGCTGGGGTCGTCGGGAAACCAGCCGCGAGCCTTTTCGATGTGGGGGATAGCCTCTTGCAGACGGCGCAGGGCGAAGAGGGAAGCCGCCATGACCTGGGTGGCGCGCTTGTTGTCGGCGTTCACCTGAAGGGCTTGCTCGGCGGCCTTCACGGCCTGGAAGTGCTGGCCCTGCCGATAGAGGGCGTCGGCCCTGAGGGTGAGCACGGCTTCCTCCTGGGGCAGGGTCTCGAGCATCTCGAGGGCGGCTTCGAGCTGTCCCTGGCGCAGCAGTTGGTCGGCTTCCTGTACCGACTGGGCCCAAAGTCCGCCCACGCACAAGAAGATCGTTAGGAGACGCCCGAACATAGCAGTCATTGTAGCAGCTTGCCGCGGGCGGACCGGATGGGCCGCCGCCCCTGGGGTGAGTAAAAAAGGCCCCCGCCTCGCTGGAGACGGGGGCCTCGGGTTGTCAGCTTGGACTTCTTTAGAACTCCAGGCGCAGTGCCCACTGGACCCGGCGCTGGGCAGCGCCCTGCACGAGGCCTGTGATGCGGCCGTCGTTATTGGGGTCGCAGTTGATGCAGTTGTTGGGATTGTTCAAGTTGACCGTGTTGAAGAGATTGAAGATCTCAGCACGGAACTGCAGGCGCGCCGTTTCTCCCAAGTCGAAGTTCTTGAAAATGGAGAAATCGGTGTTGAAGAAGCCCGGTCCCCGCAGCAGGTTGCGCTCCGCGTTTCCGAAGGTTCCCGGTTGGGGAATCCCGTAAATCGAGGATTGGCTGCAGTCGGCGTTGGGGCAGGTCGTAAAGTACTGGCGGCGGCTTCCGCCGGTGTCGATATCGCCCGATACGTTGGGTCGGCAGGGGCCGGTATCGCGCAGGGCTCCGCAGTCGGCGTGGGTGGGCTCGAAGGGCCTACCGCTGGCGGCGGTCAAGGTGAAGTTGACCTGCCATCCGCCGATGAAGGCGTCGGCCAAGCCGCTGGCATCGGTAGCGTAGGGCTGTCCCTGCCCGAAAGGCAGTTCGATCAGGCTGTTGATCACCAGGACGCTGGTCTGCACCGAGGGATTGGCCCCCTCTTGCAGGTCGGCGTTGTGGATGAAGTAGTTGCCGTCGTAGTTGCGGGCGCGGGCCAGCGTGTAGTGGGCCAGCAGCGAGTAGTTGTCGGCAAAGCGCTTCTCCAGCTTGGTCTGGATGGAGTGGTAGTTGTTGCTGGCGTCGTTGCCGAAGTAAGAGAACCCTTGGCTGAGGCCGAAGGGGCCGCCCAGCGAACCGATCGGTCCGGCGAAGAAAGGCCGGCGCGAGTTGGTGGGCGAGAACTGCCCGGGCCCGGCCGGGTTGGAGTCGATGATGGGGGCGTTGATGTCGTAGTTGGGACCGTCGCCTGCGAAGACGTGGGTTCCCTTGTTGCCCACATATCCGATTTCCCACACCAGGCTGTTGGTCAGCTCTTGCTGGTAGGTCACGTTCCAGGCGTCCAGCGTTGGCAGGCGCATCTGCTGGGGACGCACCCTGAATCCGACGCCGTCAGGAGCCGGGAAGGTGCCGTCCGAGCCCGGTTGGGGGAAGGGCGGCGTAGCCGGTCCTTGGGCCAGGTTGAAAACGTTGGCGAAGGCGTTGACCGGGTTGAGGGACTGCTCGGCCAGTACCGGCAGGTTCTGGGTCACGGCGTGTCCGAAGACCGATCCGAAGACACCCAGATCGAAGCTGCGGCCGTATCCCATACGCAGCACCGAGCGGTCGGTTATCTGATAGGTCAGGCCCAAACGCGGAGCAAAGTTGGTGTAGCTGTTCTCGACGTCGAAGTCGAGACCGACTCCGCCCACTCCGGCCACCCTGACGGCGGCGTTGGTGACGTCGAAGAATCCGCCTTCACCCGGATCTGTCACGCTTTCAGGAAAGTAGATCTCCCAGCGCAGACCATAGTTGAAGGTCCACTTCTCGTTGATGTTCCAGGTGTCCTGCCCGTAGAAGAACCAGCGCTTCTGGCGTTCTTCAGCGTCCGTGATGGGGCTGACGAAGCGGCGGAAGCTGCTCACGTCGCCCAGCAGGAAGCTGGCCAGTCCCAGTCCGCCGGTGCCCCCGTTGGAGGTGCGGTTGTCGTTGAAGGTCAGCTCCCCGGCGCGGTGGGCGTCGGAGGGTACGCGGCGGTTCTGGGCCCAACGGATGTCGGCGCCGAACTTGAGGGTGTGGTCGCCGCGCGTGAAGATCCAGTTGTTGACCCACTGCCATTGCTGTTCCGACTGCTCGAGAGGACAGTTGCACTGGTTGACGCCCAGCGAGTAGCCGAACTGAACGCCTCCGGTGGCGCTCTGGATGTCGAAGAAGGGCATGCCCGAAGTGAAGATCGGGGCCTGATCGACGCCGGCAACGCTGTTCAGGTTGGGAATGCCGGCATCGGCGGCCGGAGTTGTTCCCACGCCGCCGGGCAGCACGTCGACGCGATAGCGGAAGAAGCCGAAGCGGAAGTCGGTCAGCGCCGTGGGGCTGAGGGTGTAGTCGAAACCGGCGGCCACGCTCTGGTTGCGGGTCCGCGAAGTTCCGGCGAAGAAGATGTTGTCGAAGGCGGGTCCGCCCACCACCTCGCCGAAGGCTCCCGGTCCGCTGCGGTCGAACTCGGCGAAGCTGTAGCGTCCGAAGATCTGCAGATTGGGAGAATAGGCCCAATCGCCGCGCACGTTGAAGGCGTCGTCGTCAAAGGCCTCGATGCCGCCCGCAGTGAAGTTGTCGCGAATTCCCGGCTGGGTCGGCAGCGGAAGCTGGTTGATCAGGTTGAGGGCCTGAGCCGAGAGGAGGTTCTGCGGAATGATTCCGTTGGCGAACTCATCCCGTCCCGTGCCGTCGGGATTCCCCGTCAGGGGATTGAAGATGGCCCGTCCGTACTCGCTGAAGTTGCCCATGCGGGCCAACTGGGTGGGGACGGTGGTGCGCACCGAACCGCCGTTCTTGCGGCGGGTTCCCTGATAATCGAAGAAGAAAAAGGCCCTGTCGCGGACGATGGGCCCCCCGATGGAGCCTCCGAACTGATTCCACAGGGTGTCGGGGATGAACTTGTCAGGCTCTGCCGGGTCCAGCGGGGTGGCCTGGTTGAAGGGATTGCGGGCCTGCTGCTCGTCGTTGCGGCGGAAGAGGAAGGCGCTGCCGTGAAAGTCGTTGCCTCCGCTCTTGGTCTGGGCCTGCACCACGCCCGCCGTCGCCTGTCCGAACTCGGCGTCGTAGTTCTGCGAGGTGACCTTGGCCTGGGTGACTCCCTCCAGGGTGGGATTGATGACCATGATGCCCAGGATGGGATCGCGGTTTGAAGTCCCGTCCAGCTCGAAGCCGGTCCCCGAGAAATGCTGCCCGTTGACCTGGATCTGTCGTCCGCCCTGCGGATTCTCCGAAGAGGCGTGCTGAAAGGCTGTCAGCAGCCCGGTTCCGGGCGTCAGGAGCAGAAAGCGCGAGAAGTTGCGCTCGAAAATCGGCAGCTCCGTCACCTCTTTCTGCGAGAAGGAAACCGAAACGTCGGTTTTCTCGGTCTTGAGCGGGGGCGGAGCGCCCGTCACCGTGACCGTCTCGCTCAATTCGCCGAGAACCATCTGGATGCTCAGATCGACGACTTCGTCCACCGTCACCGTGATGTTCTCCTGGACGTAGGTCTGAAAGCCTTCCAGCGCTACCGTGACGCTGTAGGCTCTGCCCGGCAGGAGACGCTCCTTGCGGAAATTGCCCTGGTCATCGGTAATGACCGTCCATGACGTTCCTTTGGCCCGGTCTTCGATGACAACTTCGGCACCCGGAATGACGCCGCCGGTGTCGTCCGTAACCGTTCCTGTGATGGTCCCGTAAACAGCCTGACCGATAGCCAGACCCCCGGCGAGACAGAAGATCGCGATTGCTGCCACTAGAGTCGCGACCGAGGAAGTCTTGTTCCTCATGTGGTGGCCTCCCTTACAGTTGTTGTTTCTTTCGTTCGAAATTGCGTGTGCTTATTGTCTGAAACTCCGTAAAGTCGGAAGAGAGGGCAGAATCGTGACCCTAAATCATAGTGCAGGGCCGAGGGCCTGTCAAGCTTTATTTTTGTTTGGTTTAGCGCGATTTTACCTGTGTCCGCAGCCATCTTTTCTTCACCTCGGGAGGCGCTCTGCACGCCCGATCCGGTCATGAGAGATCGAGAAGGTCGGAGCATCTATGTGCTGTGATAGAATTCGGGATCTTGACTGCCAACCCTCGATGCTAGCGGGGCAATGACCATGGACCGAAGACTTTTCCTGGTGCCGGTGATCTTGCTTTGGACGTTCTCTCTGGCGGCTCAAGACGACGAGCGCGCCAGGCAGGAAGAGAGCACCGACTACTACAAGAAGTGGCTGGATGAAGACGTCCAGTACATCATCACCGAAGCTGAGAAGGAGATCTTTGAGAAGCTGCAGACGGCCGAGGAAAAAGAGCAGTTCATCGAGCAGTTCTGGCTGCGCCGCGATCCCGATCCCCGCACTCCCGGCAACGAGTACAAGGAAGAGCACTACCGGCGGATCGCCTACGCCAACGACCACTTCAAGAGCGGCTTCGCCGGCTGGAAGACCGATCGCGGACGGATCTACATCATTCACGGTGCCCCCGACGAGATCGAGCGCAATCCCTCGGGAGGCGGCTACGAGCGCCGCTTCAGCGAAGGCGGAGGCGCCACCGCCACCTATCCCTTCGAACGCTGGTGGTACCGTCATCTGCCCGGAATCGGAGACAACATCGAGCTGGAGTTCGTCGACCGCACCTGGACGGGCGAATACCGTCTGGCTCTCGATCCCAACGAGAAGGACCTGTTCCTCTACATTCCCGGCCACGGCAACACCAGGGCCGAGAACATCGGAATGGCCGACCGCAACTTCCGCATCACCACTCAACTGCGCTCGGGAGGTTCGCGGGAACTCTATCCCATGATGCACCACCGCGCTCAGGACTCGGTCTTCGCCCGCTACGAGACCTTCACCCGCGTCAAGCAGCCCACCGACTTGAAGTACGACGACCTCAAGCAGGCCGTCTCCGCCAGCGTCAACTACGACGACCTGCCCTACCGGGTGCAAGAGGACTACTTCCGCATCTCGGGAGACCGCTACCTGGTGCCGGTGACGGTCGAGTTCCCCAACCGGGAGCTCTCCTTTCAGATGGAAAACGGCAATTACGTGGCCAAGATCGTGGTCTACGGCATCGTTTCCACCATCACCAACAAGGTGGTAGCCGAATTCGAGGAGGATTTGATCGCCTCTTTCGCTCCCGGCGACATCGAGAAGGGCCGCACGGGCCGCACCCTCTTCCAGAAGCTGCTGCCCCTCAAAGGACGCATGCGCTATAAGCTCACGCTGGTGGCCAAGGACGTCAACGGGGCCAAGATCGGCGTCGTCAACCAGGGCATCACGCCTCCCGCCGCCGAGGGCGAGAGCCTGGACTCGAGCTCGCTGGTGGTGGCCGACTATATCCGCCAGGCCGATACCGTCCCGGCCGATTTCGAGGAGCAGCAGTTCATCCTGGGCGATCTCATCGTGCGTCCTACCCTGACCCGCAATTTCCCCCAGGGCGGCACGCTGGGCCTTTACATGCAGGTCTACAATGCCGCCCTCGATCAAACCACCCGGAGTCCGGCCCTGGGCGTCACCTACCGCATCTTGCGCGACGGCCAGGCGGTTCACGAGATCGAAGACGTGGCGGGGACTTCGCTTTTCTTTTATTCCGACCAGCGGGTGGTGCTGGTGAAGGGTCTGCCGCTCAAGGATCTTCCCGAGGGGAAATACAGCATCGAGGTCGAAGTCGAAGATCACATCACCGGTCAAGACTTGAGCGTCTCGGGCACCTTCAACATCGTCCCCACAAGTTGATGTGCGCTACTGCAGCGCGCCAGGAGTTTTGACCACCCCTGTCCGCGTTATTCCACGCTTTCGGCCGTCTGAAACCCAGGGTGGCGCCGTCGTCTCGCTGGCGCCCGCCGCGGCTGACCCTTGGGCTGGCGAATCTGTCCCTGTCAGGGACAAGAACGGAGGGCCCTGGCTTGGAAGTTATGACCGGCAGCGCTAGTCAGGAGTCGACGCGGGGGCTTTTCGCTGCGCCCCTGGATGGGCCTGGTAGACCTGCTGCTGGCCCTCGACGACGTAGAGGATTCGGTTGAGGGGCAGGTCTTCGAACCTCTGGGTTTTGCCTCCGGGCCAGCGAATCTCCATCCAATCGATCTTCTCCGCCATTCCCAATCCGAAGTGCAGGCGCAGTTGGTTTTGCGAGTAGTAGCTGCCGCCGCTGCGCACTTCGTCGACTCGGGTCAGTCCGCCCGCCCGCAGGCGGACGCGGGCCCCGATGCCGCTCTTGTTGGAAGCGCTGCCCAGGGGACGCACTTGAACCCAGTTGTGGGGCGCCTTCACCTCGTTGAGGTAGAGGCTGGGACGCTGGTGGACGTTGTTGACCACGACGTCGATGTCGCCGTCGTTGTCGATGTCGCCGAAAGCCGCTCCCCTTCCAGCTCGGGGCTGCATGACAGCGCTGCCCACTTTCTCCGAGACGTCCTCGAAGCGTCCGTTGCGCAGGTTGCGGTAGATCACCTTGCGCTGTTGGTAAGAGGTCGAGTCCCCCAGGTTGAGGACCTCGGGATAGACGTGGCCGTTGACCTCGAAGATATCCAGCCAGCCGTCGTTGTCGAAGTCGTGCAGTCCGCAGCCCCATCCCAAAAAACGGGTGTTGATCCCCAGCCCGGCCTTGAAGGTCGCGTCTTCGAAGAAACCCTGATTGCTGTTGAGATAGAGGTTGACGGTGTCTTCGGCGAAGTTGGTCTTGAAGAGATCGATATCGCCGTCGTTGTCGACGTCTCCCGCCGAGACGCCCATTCCGGCCTGAGGCTTGCCGTCCTGGCTGAAAGCCACCCCGGCCAGGATGCCCAAGTCCTGAAACTTTCCATCGCCCTGGTTTTGATAAAGGGCCGCCGGATTGCTGTCGTTGGCCACGTAAATATCCATCCAGCCGTCGTTGTTGAAATCGGCGGTCACCGCCCCCAGTGCATAGGTGCCGTTGGCGGCGGCGATGCCCGAGGATCGGGAGGCGTCCTGGAAAGTGCCGTCGCCCCGGTTGCGGTAGTAGAGGTTGGTGCCGCCTTGCAGTCCGGGAGGGCCGCAGGCCACCGGAACGCCCTTATAGCGGCAGGCGCCGGAGTCGGGGGTGGGTGCGGTTTCCAGGTCGAGATCGATGTAGTTGCCCACGAAAAGGTCGAGATGACCGTCGTTGTCTCCGTCCAGAAAGGAACATCCCACGTTCCAGCGCAGGCGGTCCTGGGCCAGGCCGGCCTTTTCGGTGACCTCCTGAAAGGTGCCGTCGGAGCGGTTACGGAAGAGACGGTTCTGGCCGTAGAAGGTCAGGAAGAGGTCTTCCCAGCCGTCGTTGTCGTAATCGCCGACGCAGGCGGCCTGTCCCCAGCCCGCCACCGCCAGACCCGATGCCTCGGTGACGTCTTCGAAAGTGCCGTCGCCCCGGTTGCGGTAGAAGTGTCCGGTGGGAGCCTTCCCCTGCGGATAGCCTTCCAGCCGTGAGCCGTTGACCAGGTAGACGTCGAGGTCTCCGTCGTTGTCGTAGTCGATCAAGGCCGCCCCGCAGCCCGTGGTCTCCAGCAGGTACTTGTTGGTGTCGCGTCCGCCGTAGACGGTCAGTTGGTCCAGTCCGGCCTGGGCGGCCGCGTCGCGGAAGCTGAAGGAAGGCGGTACTTCGCTTTGGCCGTGAAGAAAGGCCATGATGGCCGCAATCAGCAGCAGGGTGCGGAGCCTGATCCTCGGCCTGTTCATCAATTCGACATGCTACCACGCATCGGGTTGGCGCCATTCTTCAGGAAAGCTCTACCGAGCCCTCGATGACGCAGACGGCCTGACCCATCACCACCACCCGGTCGCCTTCGGTGCGGCACCAGATCTTGCCCTCTCGCCTGGAAATTTGGCGGGCGAAGAGTTCATCCCGGCCCAGCCGCGAAGCCCAGAAGGGGGCCAGGGTAGCGTGGGCCGAACCGGTGGCCGGATCTTCGTCGATGCCGAATCCCGGGGCGAAGTAGCGGGAAACGAAGTCGCAGTCGGCATAGTCGCCCTGACCGCCGGGGGCGGTGGCGATGACGCCCGTTTTCTCCATCTGAGCCAGGGCGGGGAAGTCGGGACGCAAGTCGGCCACTTGAGAGGGTTGGGCGAAGAGCGCCAGGAAGTTGCGCTCGCTTCCGTAGGGCGCAACCAGGATCTCCTGAGGTTCGGCGCCCAGGCCTTCCTTGAGCTGTGGAGGCGTTTTGAAGCTGGTGCGGGGAAGCGCCGCCGGCAGCGTCATGGCCAGCAGGCCGTTTTCCAGGCGCTCTACGGTAAGCGTCCCCGACAGGGTCCGGAAGGAGATGACGGGCGCCTCCAGGCCCAGCCGGTTCCACAGCACCCAGGCCGAGGCCAGGGTGGCGTGCCCGCACAGTTCCACTTCCATCTCGGGAGTGAACCAGCGCAGATGGCAGGCGTCCGCTTCAGGCACGAAGAAGGCCGTCTCGGAGAGGTTGTTCTCGGCCGCCACCGACTGCATCACCTCGTCCTCGAGCCACTCTTCAAGAGGGCAGACAGCGGCGGGATTGCCGGCGAAGGGGCGGTCGGTGAAGGCGTCGATCTGATAAAGGGGAATCTTCATTTCTTAAGGAAGCGCAGCACGTAGTTCTGTTTCAGAAAACTGGCGGCGTGGACGCCCACCAGTTGGAATCCCGCAGCTTCGATCTCCTGCCTGAAGACTTCGCGTCCGGCCCGCACATGCTGCAGCACCCAGTCCTCGGATTGGCCCTCGATGCGCTCGAAGTCGACCACGATCAACTGTCCCCCCGGGCGCAGCGCCCGATGGATCGACTCCATCATGCTCTGGGGATATTCGAAGTGATGGTAGGTGTCGCTGATGAAGACGATGTCGACCGACTGGGGCTCGAGCGTCACCTCCCGTTCTCCGCTTACCCTGGCCACCACGTTGTCGAGTCCTTTCTCGGCCGCCTCTTCGCTCACGTGCCGCATCATGGCGGCGTTGATGTCGAGGGCGATGACCTTGCCTTGCGGTCCCACCAGGCGGGCGAACTCCTCGACCATGAAGCCCGATCCCGCCCCCACGTCCGCCACGACGCTTCCAGGGGGAGGACCCACCAGGGTGGCAATGGCGGAGCGGTGAGCGTAGATCTCGCGGTCCTCGGCCTCCAAGCGGCCGATGAGCGGATCGATGTCGTCGCTCTTCCAGCTTTCGTTGATGCCGGGCTTGACGCTCTCCTGCTGAGCGGCGGCGGGCGCGGCCCAACTCGTCAGCAGCACGAGGGCCAGCAGGCAGCGGGTCAAGAGTGTCATAGGAGACATGAAATCGGTCCTCCTTTTGAGGCAATGCGATGGCGGGTCTTAGGACTCCACCGTTATGCTGTGGCTGACGTCGATATCGTCGCGAAGGGTGTGGAAGACGCTGCAGTACTTGTCGAAAGAGAGGCGGACGGCTCGCTCGGCCTTCTCTTGCGGCACCTCTCCGCTGAAGCGGAAATCGAGGCTGAGGCGCTTGAAATAGCGGGGCTCGGTGTCGTTGCGTATGCCCCTGGCCGAAACCTCCAAACCTCGCAGGGGCAGGCGCATCTTCTGCAGGATCATGACCACGTCGATGGCCATGCAGCCGCACAGCGAGGCCAACAACCCCTTCATGGGCGAGAAGCCTCTCTGGCCGTCACCGTCCAGATGCAGCGTCACGCCCTGCCCATCGACGGCCTGGAAACGCATTCCGCCTTTCCACTCCATGTCCAGTTCGACCGGAGGCTTTTTCTGCGTCATGCAAGCAAATTACCATAGGGTCTGTACTTGGGGAAGGCGCCCTGGCGCCGCCAGCGAGGAGAAGTATGGACTACTGCGATTCTAAGATGAGGGTGCGCTACTCAGAGACCGATCAGATGGGCGTGGCCTATCACGCCAATTACCTGGTATGGTTCGAGGTCGGACGCACCGACTACTGCCGCCACAAGGGATTCACCTACGAGCGCATGGAACGCGAGTCGGACTCTTTCATGGTGGTGGTGGAGGCTTTCTGCCGCTACCGGCGGGCACTGCGCTACGACCAGGACTTTGTGGTGCGCACTCGGGTCGAACGGGTGAGCAGCCGGACCATCACCTTCGACTATCGCATTCTGCATGCCGGGAGCCGGGATGAACTGGCCCGCGGCTACACCAAGCACGTGGTCACCAACCGGGAGGGGCGGGCCAAGGTGTTCCCCGAGACCTTCCGCAAGTATTTTGAGTGAGAAAAAGGGCGTGAAGAAGCTGCTGGAAGGGCTGACGGAGCTTTTGGTGAGGGGGTTTTTCTTCTTCCTGCGCCTGCTCCCTTACCTGTGGGCCCGCGCCCTCTGCCGCGCTCTGGCCGGCTTGGTTTACCGGCTGGACGCCAAGCATCGCCGCATCGGACTCATCAACCTCTCCATCGCTTTCCCCGATGAATCGCCGGCCTGGCGGGAAGGCGTGCTGAGGGAGAGCTTTCGCCAACTGGGCGACCTGGCGGTGGAAATCAGCCGCCTGGGCCGGCTCGATCGCCGGCAATTGAAAGAGCGGGTGCGCTATGAGGAGGGATACGGGCTCGAGCACTACCTCGAGGCCCGGCAGGAGGGCGGAGGCATCCTCTTTCTGACGGCTCACGTGGGGCCCTGGGAACTGTTGCCGGCAGCCCACGCATTGCTGGGAAGTCCGCTCAGCTTTCTGGTGCGTCCCCTTGACCTGCCGGGGCTCAACCGCTGGCTCAACCGGCGCCGCGAAGCCTGCGGCAACGAGGTCATCCCCAAACAGTCAGCCTTGCGCAAAGTGCTCAAGCGCTTGCAGCAAGGACGCGACGTCGGTTTCTTGATCGACCAGAACGTGCAGGAAAAGGACGGAGTTTACGCTCCCTTTTTCGGGAGGCCGGCCTGCACCAGTTCGGCATTGGCGGCCCTGGCTTTGAAGACCGGTGCTCCGGTGGTGGCGGGGTTCATTCATCCGGACGGACGTCCGGGCTATTGGAAGATCCGCTTCCATCCGCCGCTGCGCTTTTCACCCAGCGGGGATCATGACAAGGACTTGCGGGAGGCTACCGCCCGTTTCAACCACCTGATCGAAGAGGCCATCCGTCATTCCCCGGCTCATTGGCTATGGGGACATCGCCGTTGGCGCACTCAGCCGGAAGGCAATCCCTATGCCCCTGAGGGGGCAACTCCCAACGCCCGATAACCAACTCGCAAAGTTCCCGGCGTCGATCCGCCCTTTGGGGGTTGGACCTGGCGAGTTGGCGAGTTGCGCAGCCTACATGTTGTTGCGCAGAAAAGCCTTGAGACGACCGTGCAACTCGCTCGGAACCTGAACGTTGCGCCGTTCAAGCCGGTTCATCATTTCAGTGCTCGTCTTGTAGGTACTGAGGAAATTCTTGCAAGGCGGACAGGCCTCGAAATGCTCGTCCAGCCGCTCGCTCATTTCCTCCGGCAGATTGCCGTCGATGTAGTCCAGCAACAGGTCTACGCAATCTCTGCACTTCAAGAAGTCTTCGTTCATAGTGCCCCATTCAAGTAATTCGAGAGTTTCTCCCGCACAAAGAGCCGGGCGCGGTGAATGCGCGTCTTCGTGGTGGCCTCCTTGAGGGTGAGAAGGGACGATATCTGCTTGATCGAATATCCCTCTACATCCCGCAAAACCAGCGGGACACGGTATTGATAGGGGAGCGACTGGATGGCGTCGTGGAGTTGGTCGGAAAGCTCGGAATTGAGCGCCACCTCTTCAGGATCGACCGACCATCCGAAGACCGGATACTGTATGGTTCCGTCCTTGGCATATTGGGGATAGCCGTCTTCCAGTTGAGTCTCGTGTTCGCGGGTCAAACGGTGCTTGCGCAGCCACATGATGGCGTTGTTGATGGCGATGCGCTTCATCCACGGCCAGATGTCGCTTTCGGCCCTGAAGGTGTCGATCTTGCGGACGATTTTCAGCAAGGTGTCCTGCAAGACCTCTTCCGTATCCGAGGGATTCTTGGTGTAGTTCAGGATCACGCCGAAGAGAGGACGAGAATACTGCAACAGAAGCTGATCGATGGCCTCAGCATCGCGCTGCTTGAGGCCTTCCAGCAACTCGTCCGACTCCATGGTTGGTTTCAAGTTCGCCATTACCCATCTGAAATCATAGCAAACCGGCCGTGTGGTCCGCCCGGGGCGGCGCCGGGCCCGGTTCGCAAATAAACTCTCGGCAGTGAGCAAGACGCAGCTTGCGGGGGCGAGGTTTCATTAGCGGAAGACCGCGATTTGATAGGATGGGGCGTATGTCCGCCTCACCACTGTATCGCCCTGGCTCAACCGCTCTCAGGCTTTTGCTGGGAGCCCTCCTTTTCCTCTCGGCCACTCTCACCCTGGCGGCTCAAACCCGCATCATCAGCGGCCCGCCCCATTTTCGTGCCTTTCAGGAATACGAGAGCGACGGGCACTTCACCCGGGCGGTGCTGCGCAACGGAATGACCTTGCTCATCGAAGAGCACCATGTTTATCCGGTGGCTGCCATCACCGCTTATGTCGACAACAGCGGGCTGAACGCTACCGAGTTGGCGGCAGCCGAAGTGTTGGGGCGCCTTTGGCAGCGCCGCCTGGCGGAATCGCAGGCGGCCTACGAACGGGGCGCCAAAGTCTTCTTCTCCAGCGATGCCGACCGGAATTTTTACGTCCTGCTGGCGCCGGGACGGTCCTTGCCCCGCGCCCTCGAGGCTCATGCCGACTTCTGGACCGCCCCTTCCGGCCAGTCCGGGGAACTCAACGGCGTCCTGAGCGAAATGCGCGAGTCGGCCCGCTTGAGGGAAAGCCAGCCGCTGGCAGGAGCCCGCGCGAAACTGCTGGAAATGGGAGCCCTCTCCAAGAACTGGCCCGCCTGGGGGCGGGCAGAAGTCGAAGCCTTGGCGGCGGGAGATCTCGCGGCGGCGGTCAAGACGGTCTTCGAAAAGACCCACTTGCCCGAGCGCGTCATCCTCTGCATTACAGGATCCGTGTTCGCCGAGAACGTTCTCAAAACGCTGGTCGACGAGCATGCTCCCCGCAAGGGCTCGGGGACCCCTGTGCGAATCACCAGCGCGCCTTCCATCGGCCAGGTGGCGGCGGCTTCGGGACTGGCTTTTCGCCATATTCGCCAGGGAGACGGCGGGCACCTCGTTTTGGCGGGCCTGCCCACGGTGGGGTGGGCCCATTCCGATCACCTCAAGGTCGAGTTGCTCAAGAGCGCTCTGGGAATGGGCCGTGGGTCGCTGATGGGACGCTACCTGGAGGAGAGCGGGCAGGCCTTGTCGGCCCGAATCTCCAGCCTGGCTCTGGCCCGCGGCGGCTTGCTTTCTTTTCAAGTAGCTGCTGACCCGCAGCATATCGATGCAGCGGAAGCTTCCTTGCTGACCCAGATGGAGGTCCTGCGCACCAATCCTCTCACCCCGCTCCTGCTGCAGCGGGCCAAAGCCCAACTGGTGCGCTCCCTCCATCAGCGCCTGCAGTCGCTGCAGGGCCGGGCGGAAGCCTTGACGCGGGCCGAGGCGGCGGGGGACTACAAGGCCCGCGACGCCTTCCCCTCCAAGGTGGCCGCCATTTCCGCCGCCGACCTGCGCCAGGCGGCCCGGCGCTATCTTGACGTCTCACGGCTGGCTCTGCTGGAGCACTTCCCCAACTCGGCGGAAGAGCGCACCTTTGACAGCGCCTCTTTCGCTCAGACTATGGAGGTGCTGGTTAAGAGCTCCCTGGCTAAGCAGACCGAAATCATGAACGTCCCCGAAACGGAGGCCAGCGCGGAGGGGTTGACAGTGGACTTCCCCTTCACTCCCAGCTACGACCGCAGCGACATGAAGCGCACTTCGGTCCTGCGCGGTCCGGAGATTTTCCTGCAAGAACAGCATGATCTGCCTCTGGTTGATCTGGGCCTGTTCTTTACCGGCGGACGGGTGGACGAGGCCGAGCAGGCCTCGGGAGTGACCGAACTGCTGCTGCGGGCGCTCCTGCGGGGAGGCGACGAAGAGTCTCCCCAGTTGCCGCTGCAACGCCTTGAAGCCATGGGCGCCGACATCGAGGTGGTCAACGAGACCGACTTCTTCGGCTATCGCGCCACCCTGCTCTCTGCCTACCGAAGCGAGTTCTTCGGCACCTTGCTGGAATGGTTGCGCGAGGCTGAGCTGGCCGACGACAAAGTCGAGAGCGAGAAAAGGCGCCTGCTGGCCCGCCAACTGGAGGGTCAAGGAGAACTGGAGAGCGACCTGCAATGGACGCGGCGCCAGCTCTTCCTCAATCAGCCCTACGGCAAGAGCCGCTATGGGACCTCGGCCTCCGTGGCCTCGCTGGGGATGGAGCAGGTGCGGGCCTGGAAGGAGGAAAAGATCGACCGGCGCCATCCCTGGATCCTGGTGCGCGGCGATTTCAACGGCACCACTTTCGTTCGTCCCTTCATCTCGCGCCTCAGCAACTCCCGCCTGGAGTCGGTCTCGCTGGGACGCCGCCAGATCGACGAGTACGGGTACGAGAGCGAGTCCAGGCGTCCCGAGAGCGCCGGGGAAGAAGTGGTGACGGTGGTTCGGGAAGGACAGATCATCGTGGGCTACACGGGACCCGCCAAGGGGACCCGCGAGGAGTGGATGGTGGACATCCTGCAGAACCTGTTGCAGGGCGTGGGCGGACGCCTGCAGGTGCTGTTGCAGGAAGAGGAGCAGGAAAGCGTCTCGGTGCGCATGCTGCACGAGGCGGCACAGCGCAAAGGCGCGCTCTTCGCCCTCGCCGAAACCGATCCCGCCGACGCCGAGGCGGCCCAGAGACAGATTGTGGCCCGCCTGGCCGGACTGCGCAATGCCGTCATCCGTCCGCTGACCTGGAACTACGCGCTGGTTTCCACCATTACCGACTTCCACCGCCTCCAGCAGCAGGGCGCCGACTACACTCTTGAGCTGGCCCGCAATATTCTGGCCGGCCAAGCCACCCGCTTCGAGCGGGCCTATATCAATGCTGTGCGCGAAGCCAAGCCGGCTGATCTGCAGGCCTTGGCTGCCGTCTACTTTCCGCCGCCGGAGGAGGAGGAAGAGGACGACTCGGAGGATGGCGACACGTCGCCGCGGTGAGGCAGTTCCTGGATCGCCGCAAGGATGCGCCTCCCACCAGGCTTGTCTCCGCTCGGTCCTTTGAGGCAGGTTGC